>NZ_VBZC01000051.1:0-69171 GCF_005786655.1 Streptomyces montanus | reverse complement strand
ACCGCGAGCGCGAGCGCGACCGCGACCGCGACCGCTCGGCGCGTACGCCTCGGCGTCGCCGCCGCATGCGCAACGGCGCACCGATCGACGCCACGGAGCCGACGAGCACGGGGCCGACCGCCATGGAAACGTCGGCCACGGAAACGCCGGCCACCGAGCCGCGCACCCCGCGGCGCCGGCGCCGGACGCGCGCCGGGGCAGCCCCGGAAGCGGCCGAGACCGCCGTCGCCACGGCCGAGGGGACGCTGCCGGAGGCCACCGAGCCGACGGACGCGGCCGAGAAGCCGCGCCGACGCCGCACCCGTAAGACGACGGAGGCCGCAGAGACAGCTACCACTGTCGTCGAGGAGACGTCCGAGGCCACAGCGCCGGTCGAGGCGACGGAGCCCGAGAAGCCGCGTCGGACCCGCAAGGCCACGGCCGAAGCCGCCCTGGACACCGCGGAAGCCACCGAGGCAAAGCCCCGCCGCCGCACCCGCAAGGCCGCCACGGCCAAGGCCGCCGAGACGGCCGTGGACACGGCGGACGGGACCCCGGCCGAGGTGACGGAGCCCAAGCCGCGCCGCACCCGCAAGGCCACGGCCAAGGCCGCCGAGGTAACCGAAGTCGCCGAGACGGGTATCCCGGCCCAGGCGACCGCGGAGCCCGAGGCGGCCGAGGCCAAGCCGCGCCGCCGTACACGCAAGGCGGCGGAGGCCGCGTTGGACACGGCTGAAGGCGAGGGCACAGCGGTCGCGGTGGTGACGGAGCCCAAGCCGCGTCGCACGCGGAAGAGCACGTCCGCCGCCAAGGCCGCCGTGGACACGGCGGAGGCGACCGAGGTGAAGCCCCGCCGCCGCACCCGCAAGACGGCGGAGGCGGGCATCCCGGCCCAGGCGACCGTGGCCACCGTCACCGACGAGGCTCCGGCTCCGGCCACGCCGCGCCGCACCCGCAAGGCGGCGACCGCGGCGGCAGCACCCGTCGACGCCGACGCAGCGGAGGCCAAGCCGCGCCGCCGTACACGGAAGACGGTGACAGCCACCGAGGCTCCGGAGAGCTGAGACCCATCCGACGGCCCGGCCCCAGCACCTGGGGCCGGGCCGTCGGCGTTCCCACAGCGGGGGGGCAAGGGGAACAATGCCTTCGGGCACAGCGGGAACAGCGGAGGCGCTGGGAACAGCGGGCACAGTGGGCCGCCGTATGACGGCGCACCAACCGCGCCAGGGCGCCTGGGCCACCGAAAAGGCAACGGCCGGCGAAGAGACCCCCCCCCACCCAGCATCCACCCCCGGCGTTCCCCGATAGCCTCCTCTCCATGAGCAGGCCCGCCACCTTCGTCCCGCCGCCCGGCGCTCGCGCGTACCGGCTCGATACCGCGCGCGGTGAGTTCGCCGTGATCGACGCCCCCGTGGCACCCGGCACAGCAGCAAAGGGAACCGCGCTGCTGCTGCCCGGCTACACCGGCAGCAAGGAGGACTTCATCGCCTTGCACGAACCGCTGGCGGCGGCCGGGTACCGGACCGTCGCCGTGGACGGACGGGGGCAGTACGAGTCTCCGGGCCCGAAGGACGACGAAACTCCGTACGCGCTCGACGAGTTGGCGCGTGACGTCTTCGCGCAGGTCGACGCACTGATCGGGGGATCGACCAACGCGACGACAAGCGCACCGGCCGACACGAGCACCGATACGGGGGCCGACGCGACGCAGCATCGCGTCCACCTCGTGGGCCACTCGCTCGGCGGCCTCGTCGCCAGGGCCGCCGTGCTGCTGGACCACACCCGGTTCCGCTCGCTCACGCTCATGTCCTCCGGACCGGCCGAGATCTCCCCCTCACAGCAGCAGCGCGTCAAGCTGCTGCGGGACGGTCTGGCCGTGATGAACATGGCCCAGGTGTGGGACGCGATCCAGGCGCTGGAGCCCCCGGAGGACGCGGCCGGCCAGAAGGACCTGGACGCGGGGCTCGACGACCTCGAAACCCTCAGGAAGCGCTGGCTCCTGAACAGCCCCGCTCAACTCACCGCCACAGGCCGACAGTTGTGCAAGGAACCCGACCGCGTCGCCGACCTGGCCGCCGTACCGCTGCCCGTGCACGTCCTGTCGGGCGAACGCGACGACACCTGGTCGCCCGCGCTCCTGGACGAGATGGCCGTACGCCTCACCGCACACCGCACGGTCGTACGGGGAGCCGAGCACTCCCCCAACACGGACCGCCCCCTGGAGACGGCCGCGGCCCTGGCCGCCTTCTGGCACCAGCTGGATCAGTGACCTAAACCCGGGACGGACCTGGGGCGGACCTAGTACTGCGCCTGCAAGTGCTCCCAAAACCCGTCCCGCAGCGCTCGCCGCAGATCCGACTGGCCGCGCAGCGAGTACTGCAGCATCCCCTCGGCCTCCACCAGCAGATCCTGGTCGACCGGACCGGGCAGATACGGATGCCCGGGCAGCAGCTCCACCAGAGCCCCCCGCCCCCGCGCCGCCAGCCACTTCGCGGCGATCTGCGCGCCCACGAACCGCACATCCTCCCGCACGGGCCGCGCCGCAGCCGACGCGTCGTACGAGGCGGCGGTCCGCCGCGTGACGTACGGCTTGAAGAACTCGAGGTCGAAGGTCCGCTGACTGTCGACCTCCCAGAGCAGCGGCTCCGCCTGGTTGCGCCCCTCCGGTGCCTCGATACCCCAGAGGTGGACACGTGCCCCGTACCCCTGCGCCGCCTCGACCGCGGAGACCAGATCCTCGTCGCCCCCGATGAGCGCCGCGTCGCTGATGGCGCGGTGTCGGGCCAGTGACTCCAAGTCCGAGCGGATCAGGGAGTCGACGCCCTTCTGCTGGTTGTTGGCGTTGAGGTTGCCCAGCCGGACCTTGACGTCCGGCAGTTCGGCGATGGACTGCTGCTCGGCCGTGTGGATCCGGCGCCGCGCCCCGTCGTACCAGTAGACGCGCAACAGCCTGCTGTCCGCGAAGATCGTGCGTGCCTTGTCGATGAGCGCTTCGATGAGACCCTCGGCGTCCAGGTCGAAGGCCCGGCGGTCCTCGGTGCCGGCGACGAGCCGTCCCGCGGCCGCGTACAGGTAACCGGCGTCGACGAAGATCGCATGAGTGGACGGCGTCTTCGCCACCTCGGCGAGCATGCGCTGGAGCAGCTCGTTCGTGCGTTCGATGCGCGCGCCGAGGGTGGCTGAGTCGTCAGCTCTCGCGAAGTCGTCATTCATATGCGCCTCATTGTCGCAGGACGTCACTGCGTGAACACAACCGGTCCACTACTCGCAAGTAATTAGGCGTTCGAAAAATTTCTTTAGCGTAGGGAATGTCTGTAACACGCAGCCCGTTGTATGGAGTGACAGCAGGAACAGGGGGCACTCATGTCCCTTGCACCTCTGACACTCAGAGCACCACTCACCAGTAGTTCTCCTTCAGGAGGATGACCAGACGAAGGGAGAAGCCCTTGCGCTTCGAAATCATGCGCCTCGATGACGTCGACGGCACGCCCGTAGACACGACCGTCGTAGACGCCGCCTCCGTCAACCGGATTGTGCAGCAGGCCGCCGCCATCGGGCAGCGCCTCTGGATCCGCCCGGCCGACTCCTCGGCCTCGTAACCTGCGGACACCCGCCGGCACACGCGGACAACCCGCCAACACTTCAGAGCCCCGTACGGCCGAATGCCGTACGGGGCTCTGCATGCTCGGGGGTCTGCATGCTCGGGGTTCTGCATGCTCGGGGGCTTCACGCCCGGGGGGTCTGGATCCCCGCGCGCGCCCGGGGCACGTTCAGTTCCCCTGCACCACCTGCGTGACCCCGTTGATGATCTGCTGCACGGCGATCGCGGAGAGCATCATGCCCGCGAGCCGGGTCACCAGGACGACCCCGCCGTCCTTGATGACACGGATGATCAGCAGCGAGTACCGCATCACCAGCCACAGCACGACATGGATGGCGAGGATCGCCGTCCACACCGCCACGTTCGCCGCGACATTGTCGGCCTTCTGCACCGCGAGGATGACGGACACGATCGCGCCCGGTCCGGCGAGTAGCGGCATGCCCAGCGGAACGAGGGCGACGTTGACGTCCTTCGTCTGCTGGGGCTCGTCCGTCTTCCCGGTGAGCAGGTCGAGGGCGATCAGTAGGAGCAGCAGGCCGCCCGCGATCATCAGCGCGGGCACGGACACATGCAGGTAGGCCAGGATCTGGTGTCCGAGCAGCCCGAACACGGCTATCACCCCGCCGGCCACGCAGACGGCCTGGAACGCCATCCGTTTCTGCACCTTCGCGGGCCGGCCGGCCGTCAGCGCGAGGAAGATCGGGGTGATTCCGGGGGGATCCATGATGACGAAGAGGGTGAGGAAGAGCGAGCCGAAGACGGCGAGGTCGAACACGGTGAGCCTTGCGGTGGTGAGAAGTGGAGTGAAACAGAAAAGGGGCGGCACGGGGCACGCGAGCAACAGGACTACGTGGCGCGGGAAGGGTGCCATACAGGCGTACGAACGGAGCGGTGCGTCGACGGCCGGCGGCGAAGTCGTTCTCGGTGCGGCCCCCGTCGCCCCGTCACCCCTGTCCTCCCCGACCCGCGCCGGTGAAGCGGAGCTTCAGACGCCCGCGGTTCCGCCCGCACCCGGCACCGGGAACGCCCCCGTGGCCCGCCGCGTGATCTCCCCGTAGATCTCGGGATCCGTCGTGAACTCCCCGAGCACACAGGTCTTCCGGCTGCCGTGGTAGTCGCTGGACCCGGTCGTCAGCAGCCCCAACTCGGCGGCGAGGCCCCGCAACCGGGCCCGGGTCGCCGGCTCGTGGTCCATGTGGTCGACCTCGATCCCGTCGAGCCCGGCCGCCGCGAGTTCGGCGATCGCGGACTCCGGCACGACCTGCCCCCGCTTGGCCGCGGCGGGGTGCGCGAAGACGGCGACGCCGCCCGCGGCCTTGACCAGCCGGATCACCTCGAAGGGGTCCGACTCGTGCTTCTCGACGTACGCCCGCCCGCCGTCGGCGAGCCACTCGGGCGTGAAGGCGTCGGAGACGCTGGGCACGACGCCCAGCTCCACCAGCGCCGTCGCGATGTGCGGCCGCCCGACGGACCCGCCGCCCGCGATCCGCGCCACCTGCTCCCAGGTCATCGGCACGCCCAGCTCCTGAAGCTTGCGGATCATCGCGTGGGCCCGCGGCACCCGGTCGTCACGCACCAGCTCGCGCTCGCGCAGCAGCTCGGGCTCCTCGGGATCGAAGAGGTACGCCAGCATGTGCAGGCCCACGCCGTCGAGGCGGCAGGAGAGTTCGGCCCCGGTGACGAGGGTGAGGCCTTCGGGGACCGCCGCGATGGCCTCGGCGTATCCGCGCGTGGTGTCGTGGTCGGTCAGCGCGACGACGTCCAGACCGGCCGCGGCGGCGTTGCGCACGAGCTCGGCCGGGGTGTCCGTACCGTCGGAAGCGGTGGAGTGGGTGTGCAGATCGATGCGCACTGCGCGGACTCCAGGCTCGACCGGTCGGAAGGGGACACCCAAAGGGTAACGGGAGGCGCATCCACGTCCACCAGCCGCATCCGCATCCGCACCCGCTGCCGCACACCCGCCACCCCAGGCTCCAGACCCAGACCCCAAGCCCCGGAGCATGGGGGTAGCCGGACGGGACGGACCGACCTACGGCTCCAGAATCCGCGGGGACAACGCCCCGCACGGCAGCAGGTCCACCTCCGCGCCCGCGTCCCGCAGGTCCGTCAGTACCAACTCGTCGTACATCAACAGACCCGACTGCTCGGGCCAGACGACGGCCCACAGCCACAGCCCGCGCGCTTCGCCGGCGAAGACGGCGCGGTCGTCGGGGGTACCGGAGACATGCCAGAGCGGAGTGGGACGGCCCGCCGCGAGGACCTTCGCCTGGGCCGGTTTCTCGACGCTCATGTACGGGCCCGGGTCGGGGCCGTCGATGCCGGCGTACCGCGCGCCCAGGCCGACGCCGAGCTCCTCGGCGATGAGCAGCAGTTCGCCCACGCCGCCGAGCGGGCCGGGCCCCGAACAGGCCACGGCGGTGGCGCGCCCGCCGCTCCGGTCGTCACCCGCGAAGGACGCACCCGTGAACAGCCAGCCGACCGGCAGCGGCCACGGCATCCATACCGGTACGTGGGCGCGGTGCACCACGACGCTGAGGGCCTCGACGCTGGGCGGGATCACGGGCTGCAGCGGATACACGGCCCCGTGCACATCACACTGCCAGGAGTCGGAGAAGAGTCCGGGAGCCCTGACCCGGCCACCACACTTCGGGCAACTGGGTTCGCCCCTCATAGGCCCCAACGGTCCTCCCCGGCTGTCGCCGCGTCAAGGACGATCACCCGTCCGGCGAGCCCGATGACCAGGAGAATTTAGATGCGATTTACACTAATTAGTTCTTCTAGCTTATTTGAATGTGACATTCCCAACTGACCGGCCGATGGGGTCAGTCCAGGGACACGGACTTGCGTGAGGGGTCGCGCAGGTCCGTTCCGCCCGTGAGCCAGCGCTCCCTCAGGGCCTGCGCGCCGTGCACCCGCTTCCACGCCGCCTCGTTCGGCGTCATCGGGAGCAGCGGCAGGAAACGTACGGGTTCGAGGGGCTCGTCGAGGTCCAGGTCCTCGACCAGGCCGCCCGGCTCGGCGACCAGTACGGAGGTGAACGGGGCGCCGGGCCACAGGGGTTCGCCGACGTCGAGGGAGGCGCCGGGGCTCACCACCAGACCCTCGACCTGCGGAGAAGCGGCCAGTACGGCGAGCGGCCGGAGCACCTTGTCGGTATCGGCGGCACCTGCGCGTACGGAGAGGATCAGCTCGGCGCGCGGGCCCTTGACCGAGTCGGCGACGGCCGACGTGGGGTCCGTCATCGGCTGGGCGGACATGCCGAGTGTGGCGTAGCGGACGATGTCACCATCGGTGAAGCGGAGCACCTCGATGCGGTCCGTACCGAGGAAGGTGACCGCGGCGCGCGCGTCCGGTTCGCCCAGCGCGGTACGCAACCGGGCTTCCACCAAAGGAAGAACATCAGCCATACGGCGAGCATAAGCTGCGTCTTTTCCGGTGCTTCTGCCCAGGCCCCGGGTCAGCAAACGGCAAAGCGGCGACTTGACACGCCAGTCGGCTGATAGTCTTGG
Source organism: Streptomyces montanus (assembly GCF_005786655.1). Taxonomy (NCBI): domain Bacteria; kingdom Bacillati; phylum Actinomycetota; class Actinomycetes; order Kitasatosporales; family Streptomycetaceae; genus Streptomyces; species Streptomyces montanus. Next base: position 62,082 of record NZ_VBZC01000051.1, on the reverse strand, counting down.
CCGCTGGTCGGGGCAGCACGCAGAAGCGTCGCTCTCAGTCCCGACCGACGCGTGAGAATCCCCTGCGGGGGGTGGACCTTCCCCTACGGGGGACCGGCCGGAGGAGGTGGGGCTCCATGGATCGAAGTCGACCGTGCAGTACCACCCGCTCTTCCGGCTGTTGTGTCCTCTGAGTCCTCGAATTCGAGCTCTACTGGCTGCCGCCCCCTGTACTCGCGTCATGCCGGTCTGGTGCACGACGGAAGAGCACTTCGTTTTTGCCTGATCTGTCTGATCTGTATCAGTAGCGAAGCTGCCACCGCGACGGTGCGGTGCTCCCCGCTTTGTGGACGTGCCAAACATCCCCAGTCAGGACGTCCCCATTCCGGGTAGTTTCAACCGTCGTCGGCGGCTCTCGTTCGCGAAGGAGCCTGCCATGTCGATGATCCGTGACCTGCGCGCAGCGGTCCGCCCCTCGCTGCGCAAGGACGGCAGCATGTACGACAGCACCCGCGACGCCGGGACGAACTCGGCCGTCGTCGACTGCGCCGTCTACCGCGACGGCGCCCGCGTCGCGTTCTCCGGCACCCTCACGCCTCATGAGGCGATGCTCCAGGTGCGCCGCGACGGCGGCTTCGCCTGGATCGGGCTGCACGAGCCCACCGAGGCCGAATTCGCCGTCATCGCCAGTGAGTTCGGGCTGCACCCGCTCGCCGTCGAGGACGCGGTCCACGCCCACCAGCGGCCCAAGCTGGAGCGCTACGACGACACCATCTTCACCGTCTTCAAGACCATCCACTACGTCGAGCACGACGAAGTGACCGAATCCAGCGAGATCGTGGAGACCGGCGAGGTCATGTGCTTCACCGGCCGGGACTTCTTCGTCACCGTGCGGCACGGCGGGCAGGGCTCGCTGCGCGCGCTGCGGCACCGGCTGCAGGACGACCCCGAACTGCTCACCAAAGGGCCTTCGGCCGTACTGCACGCCATCGCCGACCATGTCGTCGACGGGTACGTCGCGGTCGCGGACGCCGTGCAGGACGACATCGACGAGGTCGAGACCGCCGTGTTCTCGCCGGGGCGCAAGGGCGGAACCTCGCGCGGAGTCGACTCGGCGCAGATCTACCAGCTCAAGCGTGAGGTACTGGAGTTCAAGCGTGCGGTGTCGCCGCTGATGCGGCCCATGCAGCTGCTGAGCGAGCGGCCGATGCGGCTGGTGGACCCCGACATCCAGAAGTACTTCCGGGACGTCGCCGACCACCTCGCCCGCGTCCAGGAGCAGGTCGTCGGCTTCGACGAGCTCCTCAACTCGATCCTCCAGGCCAACCTCGCGCAGGCCTCGGTCGCGCAGAACGAGGACATGCGCAAGATCACGTCCTGGGCGGCGATCATCGCCGTACCGACCATGGTCTGTGGCGTGTACGGCATGAACTTCGACTACATGCCCGAGACGCACTGGACGTTCGGGTACCCGATGGTGCTCGGGATCACGGTCGGCATCTGCTTCGCGATCCATCGCACTCTGAAGCGCAACGGCTGGCTCTGAATCGCCAAAACCGGCTTCGGAGCCCCGGGCTAGGCTGGTCCCATGACCGATCAGCTGCTCGAACAGGCCCTCGTCGAGGAGGCCACCAAGAAGTCCGGGCTCATCTGGGTGCGGGGCGACGGCGTATCGGCGCCCCACACCGAGGAGCGCGGTGTGCCGACGCGCGCCCTGTGGCACGTGTGGCACGACGGCGCGGTGTGCCTGGTCGGCGACGGGCCCGGCGAGCAGCCGCTGCCCGGGCTGGTCGACGGCGGCGACGCGGTGGTCACCGTACGCAGCAAGGACAAGGGCGGGCGGCTCGTCTCCTGGTCGGCGAAGGTCACGGAACTGGCCCCCGGCTCCCCCGAGTGGGACGCCACGGTCGCCGAACTGAAGGGCAAGCGCCTGAACGCGCCCGACGGTGAGGCCATGCCCGGGCGGTGGGCGCGGGAGTGCCGGGTGCTCCGCCTGGAACCGACGGGGGACCGGGCCGAGCTGCCCGACGGCTCGCTCGCGGCCCCGCCGCTGCCGACGCCCGCGACGACGCGGCACCCCATCCCCGCGGGGCTTCACCGGCTGCTGTTCCGCCGCAAGCGCCGCTAGGACCTGTCCGGTACGCCATCGGACGACCACGACGTCGTAGTCCTCCGACGTCGGAGGACTACGACGTCGGCAGTTGCTTCCCGTAGTCGACTACCTCGTTCTTCTCCGGCTCCTCCAGGGCGAAGTCCTTGCCCCACTCGGTCAGGCGGAGCGTCCCGGCGCCGCCGGCCCGGGCCAGTCGGAGCGGGTAGGGCCTGCCCTCCAGAGAGACGTCGAGTGTGCCGCCGGAGCCCTTGCCGCCGGTGATGCGGATCGTACGGATGCCGGACTGCTCGTGGTGGCCGTCCGTGGCAAGGGTGCCGTGGAGGGTGAGGAGGCCCTCGAGGAGTACGTTCTTGTCCGTGAAGCCGCTGAAGCGCTGGTAGGCGGGGTCGCCCTTCGGGACCTTCACGTACATGCCGCCGAGCTTGTCGGCGGCCTCCGTGTCCGCGTGGCCGGCGCCGCCCTTGCCCTCCTCGTGGTCCCAGAACGCCTTGTCGGCCTTCAGGAACAGATGCTCGCCGACCCGCAGCAGCCGGAGGTTCATGTTCTTGGAGGTGACCGAACCGGTACCTCCGTTGGACTTCAGCCGCATGTCGAGCTTGTACGTACGTCCGTTGCTCACCACCGAGCCGGAGAGACGCACCGCGTCCGCGGCCCTGGCCGCCTTGGCCGTCCTGGCCTGGATCTCGTCGGCGGAGAGCTTGCCGACGCCGTTCGTGCCCGCATTCGGGTCCTCGCCACCGCAGCCCGTCAGTCCTGTACCCGTCACGATCAGGGCACACATCGCGCTCACCAGCGCCGCCCTAGGGGTACGACCAGAGGGAATCGCAGTCACAGGTGGGGCCGCCTCTCGTACGGGGTCCTCAGCGGTGTACCGCAGCGTACCGGTGCCGCCCACGCCCGTTGGAGCCAGTCCTTCCGGACCGCTCACCAGGGCGTATCCGACCGGGACGGGCTAGCCTGAAGCCCATCCGAGCGGACAATTGGGACATCCAGGCAGTACGTACTCGCCGAGCGACGCAGTACCCCCAACGCCGTACGAAGCAGTGCGCACCCGCAGTACGAAAAGGAGGTGCGAGCATGGCCGCAGGCACCCCCCGGATCTTCGTCTCGCACCTCTCCGGCACCGCCGTCTTCGACCCGAACGGCGACCCGGTGGGCCGCGTGCGCGATCTGGTCGCCATGCTGCGCGTCGGCAACCGCCCGCCCCGACTGCTCGGGCTGGTCGTCGAGCTGTCCACCCGCCGCCGCGTCTTTCTGCCGATGACCCGCGTGACCGGCATCGAGTCGGGCCAGGTCATCACGACGGGCGTCCTGAACGTGCGGCGCTTCGAGCAGCGGCCCACCGAACGGCTCGTGCTCGGCGAGCTACTGGACCGGCGCGTACGGCTCGTGGAGAGCGGCGAGGAGGTCACGGTCCTCGATGTGTCGATCCAGCAGCTGCCGGCCCGCCGGGACTGGGGGATCGACCGGGTCTTCGTACGGAAGGGAAGGGGCGGGGCCTTCCGGCGCAGCAGGGGCGAGACGCTGACCGTGGAGTGGTCCGCCGTCACCGGCTTCTCGCTCGACGAACAAGGGCAGGGCGCGGAGAGCCTGCTAGCCACTTTCGAGCAGCTGCGCCCGGCCGACCTCGCGAACGTGCTGCACCACCTCTCGCCCAAGCGGCGCTCGGAGGTGGCCGCGGCCCTCGACGACGACCGGCTCGCCGACGTCCTCGAAGAGCTGCCCGAGGACGACCAGATCGAGATCCTCGGCAAGCTCAAGGAGGAGCGCGCCGCGGACGTCCTGGAGGCGATGGACCCCGACGACGCCGCCGACCTGCTGGCCGAGCTGCCGGAGGCCGACAAGGAGCGGCTGCTGCAGCTGATGCGCCCGGACGAGGCGGCGGACGTACGGCGGCTGATGGCGTACGAGGAGCGGACGGCCGGCGGTCTGATGACCACCGAGCCGATCGTGCTGCGGCCGGACGCGTCGGTCGCCGACGCGCTGGCCCGGGTCCGCAACGCCGACCTCTCCCCCGCCCTCGCCGCCCAGGTGTACGTGTGCCGTCCGCCCGACGAGACGCCGACCGGCAAGTACCTCGGCACGGTCCACTTCCAGCGGCTCCTGCGCGACCCGCCGTACACGCTCGTCGGCTCGCTCCTCGACGACGATCTCCAGCCGCTGGCCCCGGAGGCCACGCTGCCCGTGGTGGTCGGCTTCTTCGCGACGTACGACATGGTGGCGGCGCCCGTCGTCGACGAGAGCGGCTCGCTGCTCGGGGCGGTCACCGTGGACGACGTACTCGACCACATGCTGCCCGACGACTGGCGCGAGACGGAGTTCCACCTGGACGAGGAGGCGGCCGAGGGGACCGAGACCGCTGAGGGGACCGCCCATGGCTCCTGAGCGCGAGCCCCGCGAGCGGGTCCCCGTGGGCGCGGCCACGCGGCCACGCATCCGGCTCGACCAACCGCTGCCGCGACGCCGCCGGTTCGTGCCCGAATGGGACCCGGAGGCCTTCGGACGGCTGTCGGAGCGGATCGCACGGCTCCTGGGCACCGGGCGGTTCATCGTCTGGATGACGGCCGTCATCATCCTGTGGGTGCTCTGGAACGTCACGGCGCCCAGCAACCTGCGTTTCGACGAGTTCCCGTTCATCTTCCTGACCCTGATGCTCTCGCTCCAGGCCTCGTACGCCGCCCCGCTGATCCTCCTCGCACAGAACCGGCAGGCCGACCGCGACCGGGTCAACCTCGAACAGGACCGCAAGCAGAACGAGCGGTCGATCGCGGACACCGAGTATCTGACCCGCGAGATCGCCGCGCTGCGCACCGGCCTCGGTGAGGTCGCCACCCGCGACTGGATCCGCTCGGAGCTCCACGACCTGATGAGGGAGCTGGAGGAGCAGCTGCCGGACGGACGGGGCGTATTCCCGGCGGAACACCCGCGGGGACGTGATGTAAGCGACCGCTGACAGGGCTTTCCGGGGGTGGTTGGAAGCGACGTACCATCGTCGGTATGGCTACGGAAGACGCGGTGCGCGAAGCACTGGCGACGGTGAACGACCCCGAGATCCAGCGACCCATCACTGAGCTGGGGATGGTCAAATCGGTGGAGATCGGTGCGGACGGTGCGGTCGCGGTCACCGTGTATCTGACCGTCTCCGGCTGCCCCATGCGCGAGACCATCACGGAGAACGTGACGAAGGCGGTCTCGGCGGTCGACGGTGTCACGCGGGTCGACGTCACGCTGGATGTGATGAGCGACGAGCAGCGCCGTGAGCTGACGGCCGCGCTGCGCGGCGGCCAGGCCGAGCGTGAGGTTCCGTTCGCTCAGCCGGGCTCACTCACCCGCGTCTACGCGGTCGCCTCCGGCAAGGGGGGCGTCGGCAAGTCGTCCGTGACGGTCAACATCGCGGCGGCGATGGCGGCGGACGGTCTGAAGGTGGGTGTGGTCGACGCGGACATCTACGGCCACTCCGTGCCGCGCATGCTGGGCGCCGACGGTCGTCCGACCCAGGTCGAGAACATGATCATGCCGCCGTCCGCGAACGGCGTGAAGGTCATCTCGATCGGCATGTTCACCCCGGGCAACGCACCGGTCGTCTGGCGCGGCCCGATGCTCCACCGCGCACTCCAGCAGTTCCTCGCGGATGTCTACTGGGGCGACCTGGACGTCCTGCTGCTCGACCTGCCCCCGGGCACGGGCGATATCGCGATCTCGGTCGCTCAGCTGATCCCGAACGCGGAGATCCTGGTGGTGACGACCCCTCAGCAGGCCGCCGCGGAGGTCGCGGAGCGGGCGGGCGCCATCGCCGTCCAGACCCACCAGAAGATCGTCGGCGTCGTCGAGAACATGTCCGGTCTCCCCTGCCCGCACTGCGACGAGATGGTCGACGTGTTCGGCACCGGCGGCGGCCAGAGCGTCGCGGACGGCCTCACACGCACGACCGGCGCCACGGTGCCGGTCCTCGGCGCCATCCCGATCGACGTCCGCCTCCGCGAGGGCGGCGACGAGGGCAAGCCGGTCGTCCTCACCGATCCCGACTCCCCTGCGGGTGCGGCCCTCCGAGCCATCGCAGGCAAGCTGGGCGGCCGCCAGCGCGGTCTCTCGGGCATGTCCCTGGGGATCACCCCGAGGAACAAGTTCTAAGGCTTCTCCGTACGGCGCCGGGGCGCCCCTCTCCGGGGCGCGGGGAACTGCGCGCCCAGCCACGACGAACCCGCAGTCATCCGATCCCGCACGGGGAAGGGGGCGCCGTCCAAAGACGGCGCCCCCTTCCGCATAACCTCGCCGGCTAGGCGTACGCTCCGATGTCCTTGATCAAGGCGAAGCCAAGCCCGTACGCACTCATCCCCCGCCCGTACGCGCCCAGGTGGACGCCCTGCTGGGTGGAGCCCGCGAGGACCCAGCCGAACTCGGACTCGCGGTAGTGGAAGGTGCTGGGCACCCCGTCCACGGGCAGGGCCAGCGTCGACCAGTCGGAGCCGGTGAGGTCGTCCGCGAGGACCCACGCCGCCTCGGTCTGCTGATCCACCCAGTCGTCCCGCAGGGTGTGGTCCATCTGGCCGGGCCACGTGACGGACAGCAGGCCCACGCCCGCGAGCCAGGCCGCGGAGGAGACCGAGGTGGCCTCCAGGAGCCCCGTGCCGTCGGCGCTGCGCCGGACGGGGTTGGCCGCGACGGTGACCACCACCGCGAACCGCTCCTTGGCGTCCTTCGCCGACCCGGATGTCCCCTCGCTGCGTATGGACGGCTCGTCGCCGTGCCCGATCGAGCCGTGCTCGACAGCACCATCAGCCGCAGTGCCGACCTGCATCAGCCAGCGCGGCCCCGTGAAGGCCTCGTCGAGGCCGTACCACGGGAAGGGCGCCAGTAGGTAGCCGTCGACCGTACGCCGGTCGGAGGGGACCTGTTGTCCGTCCTCCGCGTCCGACGCCTCCGCGCCTACCCGACTTGTCGTCTCCATCTGCCCGGCCGCCTCCTCGCTCTCGTCGGACCGAAGCGGCCCGCCCCCCTCGGGCGTCCTTCCGGTCCGGACAACAACTAGGCAGGATAGCCACAGCTTAAGAGCAGGCAGCGAAACCGGTCGGATCGTGGGGCGCGTACGCGTCTGATTCGGACCGCCGTGAACAGGCGGAAACGCAGGCGGCGCAAGGCTTGCGCCTCAGGTGGCGTCCGCGTCGAACGGGGGACGCTCGGCCGATTCGAGCTTCTCGCGCTTCTTCGTCATGTCGACGGTGCCCGAGCCCGACGAGGAGGAGGACGACGAGGATGACGACGCGTCGGACTCGCGGGCGTGCACGGCGTCCGTGACCTCGGCCATCTCCTTCTTCAGGTCGAAGCCGTTGCGGATCTCCTTGAGCCCCAGGTCCTCGTTGTCCAGCTGCTTGCGGATGAACGTCTTGGGGTTCAGGTCCTCGAACTCGAAGTCCTTGAACTCGGGACCGAGTTCCTGGCGGATGTCCTGCTTGGCGCTCTCCGAGAAATCACGGATCTTGCGAATGGTCCGCGAAACATCCTGGATCATCTTCGGGAGCTTCTCCGGGCCGAAGACGAGCACGGCAAGGACAACGAGCGTCACCAGCTCAAGCGGTCCTATGTCATTGAACACCTTGCAGCTCCTCGCGATGTCCTCGGCCCGCGGCGGGTTTGTCCGTGGTCCGGGCCGGGTCCACGGTACCCGCCGTTCCTGTCTGTCCGGTACTGTCCCGGGACCTCCGGCCGCGTGTACACGCCGGGTTTTCCGGGATGTTTGCCTAGTGGGACGGTACTTCGGCCCGCTCCCTGTGAAGTTTCTGTCAATCGCCCCGTCAGCCGCCGTCGGCGGAGCCGAGGACGAGGGTGACCTTCCGCTCCTTGCCGTCGCGCTCCAGCGTCAGCTCCAGGCGGTCGCCGGGACGGTGGGCGCGGGTCTTGACGATGAGCTCCTCACCGGAGTGGACGCGCTGGCCGTCGACCTCGGTGACGACGTCTCCCGCCTCGAGGCCGGCCTTGTCGCCCGGGCCGCCTTGAGTGACCGCCGGGCCGCCGTCCTTGCCCTTGGCGCCGACGCGGGCGCCGTCACCCGCGTAGTCCATGTCGAGCGTGACGCCGATCACCGGATGCGTGGCCTTACCGGTGTTGATCAGCTCCTCGGCCACGCGCTTGCCCTGGTTGATGGGGATGGCGAAGCCCAGGCCGATCGAACCCGCCTGGCTGCCTTCCAGGTCGGAGCCGCTGTCGGCGGAGCGGATGGCGCTGTTGATGCCGATGACACGGGCCTTGGTGTCGACGAGGGGTCCGCCCGAGTTGCCCGGGTTTATCGGGGCATCGGTCTGCAGCGCGTCGACGTACGAGACATCGCTGCCGCCGCCCGACTCCCCGCCCGCGGTGATGGGCCGCTCCTTCGCGCTGATGATCCCGGAGGTCACGGTGTTCTCGAGATCGAAGGGCGCGCCGATGGCCACGACGGGGTCGCCGACCTGGACGTTGTCGGAGTTGCCCAGCGGCAGCGGCTTGAGGCCGCTGACGCCGGTCACCTTCACCACGGCGAGGTCGTAGCCGGTGTCGCTCCCGACGACCTTGCCCTTGGCGGTCTCGCCGCCGCTGAAGGTCACGGTGATCTCGCCGTTCGATCCGGCGGGCTCCACCACGTGGTGGTTGGTGAGGATGTGTCCCCGTTCGTCGAGCACGAACCCGGTTCCGGTGCCCTGCGCCTCCGCCCCGCGCACATGCAGGGTCACCACGCTGGGCAGCGCGCTGGCCGCGATCCCTGCCACGCTGTCCGGCGCCCGCCCCTCGGCCTCCGCCCCGGCCTGCGGCAGCTGGACGTCGTCGATCCCGCCGTTCCGCTCCAGATACGCCCCCACGGCGCCTCCCACGCCTCCGGACACCAACGCGATGAGTACGGCCCCGAGGACCAGCATCCGCTTGACTCGCTTACGCCGCCCGCCCGTGCTTTCGACCGCTGCCCCGTTCTGCTGGAGGGGGGCGGCGGCCCAGGGGTCGTAGTGCTGCCAGGGGCCTTGAGGCTGAGCGCCCTGGGTCTGGGGATCTTGTGCGTGGCCGTGCTGGTGGCTCGTGTGAGGACCGGGCAGCCCCTGCGCCGGCGGGGGGACCGGGGCGGTGGGCGAGGGTATGTGCGTGCCGTAGGCGGGGCTGGGGGTGCCCTGGGCAGGGCCGGCGTTTCCATGGATCGGGGCCGCGACCCCTACCGGGCTGTTCGGCGGCGGAGTTGCGGCCTGCCCAGGCACCGCGCGGTCAGCGGTCGCCCCGGGCATGGCGGTACCGTGCGCCGGTGTCCCCGCCGGAACGGCCGTACCGTTCGCGGGAGTTGTCCCCGGATGCTGCACCGGGGGCGCGGGCGCCCAGGGACCGGGCTCACCGTACGGCGGCGTGCTGTAGGGGTCGGGGTCGTGCAGGGGCTTGGGCCGCCCAGCGGACGCGGGCTCACCGGACGCCGGCTCACGTGAGCCGCGCTCACTGGACGGGCTCGCGCCACCGCGCACCTCGTCCGAAACGGAACCGCCCGACACCGAACCCCCTGACACCGAACCGTGCGAACCACCGTCGGATCCGGCCCGAACAGGCGCGGCGCCCGCGGGTCGCTCCAGCTCGAAGTCTCCGTCGGTGTCGCTCCCGCGAAGCCCGCTCGCGGCGTCCGCCGCGTACCCGGCCGGAGCCGGGGCCGGGGCGCCGTCGACCGGCGCCATCTCGTCCGCGGCGGGGCCGACCTCATCCCGCTCCACCGCGGCAGCGGAATGCGCCCTGGGCCGGCTCCACCACTTCGGCTTCGTGGGCTTCCCCTCGTCCATGCTCTCCCCACACCTGGCCCGCGGCAGGCCCGTAGCCGGTCGCCGCGGATTGTCGACTCCGCGCCCCGGTTCCCTCCAGCGGGCGCGGCCCATCCCTGGATTCAACCAGGTTCACGGGCCGCCGCGCAGACGACGGGGTCAGCGCGAGGAGGGAGGCGCAGCTGAGGCCGACGAGTCGGGCACCGGCACGGCAGGCAGCCCGGACGTCGCGAACTCCGACGCCGTCGACCACGAGGTCAGCGTGACCGGCGGGGGCGTGCTGAGTGGCCGTATGAGCGGGGACATCGCGGCGGCGCCGGCCACCACGGGTGTGGTGAGCTCCGGCAGGGATCGCGTGCCCTCATCGACCGGCTGGGGCACGCCGGGCAGCAGCGGCGCGGACACCTCGGTCGGCGCGCCCAGGTCCGCACTGAAGGAGCGCTGCCCCTGCGCGAGCAGCGGCCCCGTGCCACGGCGGCGCTGCGACTCGGGTGCCATCGCACCGCCCGTGCCCTGGGTGCGCATGGGCGTTACGTTGCTGCCCGAGCCCGAGGGGCCGCCGCGCGCATCCGTGGTGTCAGCGGGCACGCCGGTCGTCACGCCGCCGAGGGCGATCGCGGCGAGCGACACCGCCCCGGCCGCGACGAACGCGAAGCGCAGCCCGCGTGAGGCCGACCGGTCGGCCTCACGTCTGCTGATGTCATGGATACGGAATCCGTGCTGCTCCGACGGCAGCATGGAGGCGTGGGGGCCCGACGGCACGTACTCGAACGGTTCCGGCTTCACTCCGAAGAGGCCGGACGATCCGAAACCCCCTCCGCCCAGCCGAGAGCCGCCCCCGTCCCCGTCACTTCCCCCCGGCAGCCCCTGAAGGCGGGCCAGGAAACTCTCCGAGGGAGGCGGTGGGGCCGCCTCCGCGAACACGTTCTTCAGACGTCGCTGTTCGTCGGCCTCGGCCTTGCACTTCGCACAGGTGGCGAGGTGGGCCAGGACGCGCTCGCGCGTCTCATGACCGAGCTCTCCGTCCACCAGGGCGGAGAGTCGGTCTCCCAGGTGCTGCTCTGCAGGCGTAGGACGTGATCCACTCACGCGGTCGCGCCCCCTCCTCCCAGAGCGGGCACTCCGGTGATCGCGAAGCCGCGCCGCTCGGCGCGGGCCTCGGGCGACCGGTGGGCGAGGGCCTTGCGCAGCTGCGAACGGCCACGGTGGATCCGGCTGCGGACCGTGCCGAGCTTGACGCCCAGGGTCGCGGCGATCTCCTCGTACGAAAGCCCTTCGATGTCACAGAGGACGACCGCGGCGCGGAACTCCGGCGCGAGCGTGTCGAGCGCCTGCTGGACGTCGGCGTCGAAGTGGGTGTCGTTGAAGACCTGCTGCGGGGATGGCTCTCGGCTGGGCAGTCGCTCGGCCGCGTCGTCGCCGAGCGCGTCGAAGCGGATGCGCTGCTTGCGGCGCACCATGTCCAGGAAGAGGTTCGTGGTGATGCGGTGCAGCCAGCCCTCGAAGGTGCCCGGCGTGTACGTCGACAGGGAGCGGAAGACCCGGACGAAGACTTCCTGGGTCAGGTCCTCGGCGTCGTGCTGGTTGCCGGTCAGGCGGTAGGCGAGCCGGTAGACCCGGCCGCTGTGCATGCTGACGATCTCCTCCCAGGTGGGCGGAGTCCACGCCTGCGAGTCCGCTTCGGACGTGAAGGTCGCGGTCTGAGCGGAGTCAGCGGTGCGGGAACGGTCAGCGATGTTGTTCACGGATTTCGGCTCACCCGCTGATCTGAGCAGGCGCCTCAGCACCCCTCCTCGATCCACAGGCGCAGCCGCACCTCCCCTGTCGGCTCTGGTGGTGTCCAGTGGAGCCCCTACCATAGCCACCTCGCCCGTTAGCTCCGGATAAGCGGTTTTACGAGAATTTGATACGCGCTTTTGGGGCTGCGTCAGCACTTGCTCGGCGTCCTGATCCATCTCTTTCCCCCCGCGTCGTTCCGCACCCCTCTAAACGACCGGTCCCATCTGCGGGTTCCCGACACCAACGGATACAGTCACGCCCAGGCAACCACGGGGACAGGAGAGGGCCATTACCGGCAACCGGCAGACGAGCTGGGCGTTCGCCGACGCCTTTGTCGCCGAGGACGACGCGCTGCACTGGGCCCGGGACCGGGCCCAGGAGGTCGGCCTGCGCTCGGTGTCGCCCGGCACGGGCGCCGCGCTGCGGTTGCTCGCCGCCACCGTGGGCGCCAAGGCGGTGGCGGAGATCGGGACCGGAACCGGAGTCTCCGGAATTCATCTGCTGCACGGTATGCGGCCCGACGGCGTACTGACCACCGTGGACACGGAGCCGGAGCGCCAGCAGTTCGCCCGGCAGGCCTTCAGGACCGCCGGCTTCGCCAGCAATCGCGCCCGCTTCATTCCGGGGCGCGCCCTGGACGTGCTGCCCCGGCTCGCGGACGCCGGATACGACCTCGTCTTCTGCGACGGCGACCGGCTGGAATATCTGGACTATCTCGCTGAATCGTTGCGCCTGCTGCGTCCGGGCGGCCTCGTCTGTTTCGAGGGCGTCTTCTCGAACGGCCGGACCGTGGACTCGGGCCCTCAGCCCACGGAGGTACTGCGCCAGCGCGAGCTGCTGCGCGCGGTCCGCGAGAACCAGGAGCTGGTGCCCTCACTGCTGCCGGTGGGCGACGGCCTGCTCTGCGCGGTCAAGCGCTGATTTGGGCATCGAGTTGCCCCCGCCCGGCGAGCGAGCCGAAAAACGGTTGGCAGGTACGCGACGAACCAGGTTTTCGTCCCCGAAAACGCCCCAAGCCGAAAAAGCTGCCCCGGCACCGCAAACCGCGGTGCCGGGGCAGCTAAAAGGTATGTCGCTTCCGCTCAGCCGACGACCTTCTTGAGGGCGTCGCCGAGCGCGTCGGCCTCGTCAGGGGTCAGCTCGACGACGAGCCGACCGCCGCCTTCGAGCGGAACGCGCATGACGATGCCCCGCCCCTCCTTGGTCACCTCGAGCGGGCCATCGCCCGTCCGCGGCTTCATGGCCGCCATGCTCGTTCCCCTTCCTGAAACCAGCTCATCGTCGCCGACGGCCCCTTGATGGGCACGCGTCCTCTCGTCGGACACGCGTCACCGGCATCGAACACATTGCTTCCAGGCCATTATCCCGCATCTCAGGACCCGATGACCAACATCAGTCGGCATCGCTTGCGCAACGCGCTTGAGCAAAACCACTCAATTCGCCGATGTGACTGCGATACTGCGCCACCGCATGGACTTTCGGGCGCAGGAATTCTTTGACGCAGGTCACATCTCCGCACCCTGCCGTCCTTCATGATCTCCGCCATGCTGTCCTCAGACGATGACGGAGCCGCGACAACGGAGGGGACCCACCATGGCCGACACCGTGCTCTACGAGGTGAGCGACGGACTCGCGACGATCACGCTGAACCGCCCCGAGGCGATGAACGCGCTGAACACCGAGACCAAGATCGCCTTCCGGGACGCGGCGCAGGCGGCAGCGACGGACGACTCCGTACGGGCGGTACTGCTCACCGCCGCCGGTGACCGGGCCTTCTGCGTGGGCCAGGACCTCAAGGAGCACGTGGGCGGGCTGCTCGCGGCGCGTGAATCGGGCGGCACCCAGGACCAGGGCGGCGTCATGAGCACGGTGCGGGAGCACTACAACCCGATCTTGCGGGCCCTGACCGGGGCGGCGAAGCCGGTCGTGGCGGCGGTCAACGGTGTCGCGGCCGGGGCCGGCTTCGGCTTCGCTCTCGCCGCGGACTACCGGATCGTCGCGGACACCGCCTCCTTCAACACCTCGTTCGCGGGGGTGGCGCTGACCGCCGACTCGGGCATCTCCTGGACGCTGCCGCGCGTCGTCGGTCCCGGCCGGGCCGCCGACCTGCTGCTCTTCCCGCGCAGCATCACCGCCCAGGAGGCGCACGACCTCGGTATCGCCAACCGCGTCGTGCCCTCCGCCGACCTGGCGGCCGAGGCCCTGAAGCTGGCCCGCACGCTGGCCGAGGGGCCGACCCTGGCGTATGCCGCGCTCAAGGAGTCCCTTGCCTACGCGCTCTCCCACTCCCTGGACGAGACGCTGGAGAAGGAGGACGAATTGCAGGCGCGGGCGGGGTCCTCCGAGGACCACACGATCGCTGTGCAGGCTTTCGTCAACAAGGAGAAGCCGAAATATCTGGGGCGGTGACGCTCTGCCGGGCGGTTACGGGGCGCTTCTGGCCACGCAGTCCGCCAAGTGGTCGTCGACCAGGCCGCACGCCTGCATCAGGGCGTACGCCGTGGTCGGGCCGACGAAGCGGATACCGCGCTTTTTGAGGGTCTTGGCGAGGGCCGTCGACTCGTCGGTGACCGCGGGGACGTCGGCGAGGGTCTTCGGGACCGGTCGGGACTCGCGATCCGGTGCGTACGACCAGATCAGCTCGTCCAGCTCCCCGGGGGACCAGTCGGCGAGCACGCGCGCGTTGGCGAGCGTCGCCTCGATCTTCGCGCGGTTGCGGATGATGCCCGGGTCGGTGAGCAGCCGCTCCTTGTCCTCGTCCGTGAAGGCCGCCACTTCGGCGATCTTGAAGTCGGCGAAGGCGGCGCGGAAGCCCTCGCGGCGGCGCAGAATCGTTATCCAGGACAGGCCGGACTGGAAGGCCTCCAGGCACAGCCGCTCGTACAGAGCGTCGTCGCCGTGGACCGGACGGCCCCACTCGTGGTCGTGGTACGCCACGTAGTCCTCGGTCGACAGGGCCCAAGGGCAGCGCAGGGCGCCGTCGGGTCCCTTCAGGGCGTCGGTCACTGCTGGTCGTCCTCCGTGTGCTTCTCCAGGGAGTGGGACCCCGGCGCCCTGGCTCCGGCCAGCGCGGTCTCCAGGTCGGCGATCCGGGCGTCCCGCTCGGCGATCTCGGCACCGAGGCGGCCCAGGGCATCGTCCACATCCGCCATGCGGTAGCCGCGGACGGCCACCGGGAAGCGGAGCATCTCCACGTCGCCGCGGTGCAGCGGGCGGTCCGCGGGCAGGGGATCCTGGAAGCGCTCGGGCGAGGCCTCGGGCAGGGCGCCGCTCTCCCCGCCGCCCACCACGGACAGGGTCACCGCGCCGACCACCACGACGAGGGCGACGACCAGGAACAAGAACATGAACATCGCTGAGGTCCCCACGCTCTGTTGTCGGCTGCTGCCGACAGCGATTGTTGCCGACGCGGACGCGTCGGCGCGGAAAGTGTCAGGCTCCGATCGTGCCATGCGACTCTGACAGTCAGGGCCGCAGGCGGCCGAACAGCGAGAACTACTCGGAGAGGTCACAGGGGATGCTCAGGCTGGGCAGGCGCGAGTTCGACGCGCACGAGCCGGTGATCATGGCCATCGTGAACCGGACCCCGGACTCCTTCTACGACCAGGGGGCCACGTTCCGCGACGAGCCCGCGCTCGCGCGCGTGGAGCAGGCGGTGTCGGAGGGTGCGGCGATCATCGACATCGGCGGGGTCAAGGCCGGACCCGGCGAGGAGGTGACGGCCGAGGAGGAGGCACGGCGGACGGTGGGGTTCGTCGCCGAGGTACGGCGCTGCTTCCCCGACGTGATCATCAGCGTCGACACCTGGCGGCATGAGGTCGGCGAGGCGGTCTGCGAGGCCGGGGCGGATCTGCTCAACGACGCCTGGGGCGGCGTCGATCCGCAGCTCGCGGAGGTCGCCGGGCGGTACGGGGTCGGGCTGGTGTGTACGCATGCGGGAGGTGCGCGGCCGCGTACCCGTCCGCATCGGGTCGCTTACGACGACGTGATGGCCGACATCCTGCGCGTGACGCTCGGGCTCGCCTCGCGGGCCGTGTCACTCGGGGTGCCCCGTGAGTCCGTCCTCATCGATCCCGGGCACGACTTCGGCAAGAACACGCGGCACAGTCTGGAGGCCACGCGTCGGCTGGGCGAGATGGTCGGGACGGGGTGGCCTGTGCTGGTGTCCCTGTCCAACAAGGACTTTGTCGGGGAGACGCTGGACAAGCCGGTGAAGGAGCGGATCGTGGGGACCCTGGCGACGACGGCCGTCTCCGCGTGGTTGGGAGCGCAGGTGTACCGGGTCCACGAGGTGGCGGAGACGCGGCAGGTACTGGACATGGTGGCGTCCATCGCGGGGCACCGGCCGCCCGCGGTCGCCCGGCGGGGGCTGGCGTAGTAGCGGTTTGCTCGCCCCCGCCTCCCCTACCCGTCCCTACCCGTCCCTTCCCCAGGGGCTTCGCCCCTTCGACCCCACCGGGGCTCCGCACCCGGACCCCGTTTCCGGGGGCCGGGGCGGAGCCCCCAGGGAAGGGACGGGAATTACCGCCCCGCCTCCTTGGACACCAGCGCCACCGCCTCGTCCACGTCGTCCGTCAGGTGGAACAGCAAAAGGTCGTGCTCCGAGGCCTTGCCCTGGGCGATGAGGGTGTTCTTGAGCCAGTCGACCAGGCCACCCCAGTACTCCGTACCGAAGAGCACGATGGGGAAGCGGGTGACCTTCTGGGTCTGGACGAGGGTGAGCGCCTCGAAGAGTTCGTCCAGTGTGCCGAGGCCGCCCGGCAGGACCACGAAACCCTGCGCGTACTTGACGAACATCATCTTGCGCACAAAGAAGTACCGGAAGTTCAGCCCGATGTCGACGTACTGGTTGAGCCCCTGCTCGAAGGGCAGCTCGATACCGAGTCCGACCGAGATGCCCTTGGCCTCGCAGGCACCCCTGTTGGCGGCCTCCATGACGCCGGGCCCACCACCGGTGATGACGGCGAAGCCGGCCTCGACGAGACCGCGGCCCAGCGCGACCCCGACTTCGTACTCCGGCGAGTCGACCGGCGTGCGGGCGGAACCGAACACGCTGATGGCAGGCGGGAGTTCGGCGAGCGTGCCGAAGCCCTCGATGAACTCCGACTGGATGCGCAGCACTCGCCAGGGGTCGGTGTGCACCCAGTCCGTGGGGGCGCGCTCGTCCAGCAGACGCTGGTCCGTCGTACTCGCCTGTACCTGGCCGCGCCTGCGCAGTACAGGGCCGAGCCGCTGCTCCTCCGGTGGCCGCTTGCCGCCCTCGGGGTTACCGGTAGCCATGTGCGCTCCCTCCACGTAGGGGCCTCCCCCTGCTCGAGCAAAGCCGGAAGCTTGGGGAGGTCGTTCCACCTCAGCCTAGATCTACGCCGGTTACGGAGGGGGGACGCGGGCATGTCCGCCGTGAACCGCCCAGGGGGACAGCGATGAGGACATCGACCGCATCGACCGCCACCGGCCGCATCAGGACGTCAGCCAGGCCCGCAGCCGCTCCTCACCCGCCAGGATCTTTGCCGTTTCGACCCGTTCATCCCTTTTGTGTGCCAAGTGAGGGTTGCCGGGACCGTAATTGACGGCCGGGACGCCGAGCGCGCTGAAGCGGGAGACGTCGGTCCAGCCGAACTTGGGCTGCGGGGTGCCGCCGAACGCCTCGATGAACGCGGCGGCCGCAGGGTGGGACAGGCCGGGCAGCGCCGCGCCACTGTGGTCGTCGACCACGAACTCCTCGACCCCGCAGTCCGCGAAGACCTCATGGACGTGGGCCAGAGCCTCCTCCTCGCTGCGGTCGGGCGCGTAACGGAAGTTGACGGTCACCACACACTCGTCCGGGATGACGTTGCCGGACACACCGCCCTCGACGCGGACCGCGTTGAGACCTTCCCGGTACTCCAGCCCGTCGATGACCGGATGACGCGGCTCGTACGAGGCCAGCCTCGCCAGGATGGGCGCGGCCTTGTGGATGGCGTTGGAGCCCATCCAGCCACGTGCGGAGTGCGCACGCTCGCCCTTCGTCTTCAGCAGCACCCGGAGCGTCCCCTGGCAGCCGCCCTCGACCTGCCCGTCGGAGGGTTCCAGCAGGACCGCGAAGTCGCCCTTCAGCCAGTCCGGGTGGGCCTCCGCAACATGCCCCAGACCGTTCAAATGGGCCGCGACCTCTTCGTTGTCGTAAAAAACGAAGGTGAGGTCCCGGTTGGGTTCGGGCACGGTGGCCGCGATGCGCAGCTGTACGGCGACGCCCGACTTCATGTCGCAGGTGCCGCAGCCCCACAGCACGCCGTCCTCGTCGAGACGCGACGGTACGTTCTCCGCGATCGGCACCGTGTCGATGTGCCCGGCGAGGAGGACGCGCTCGGTCCGCCCCAGGTTCGTACGGGCGACGACGTTGTTGCCGTACCGGTCGACCGTCAGGTGCGGCAGGGCGCGCAGCGCGGTCTCGACGGCGTCCGCGAGGGGCTTCTCGCTGCCACTCTCGGAGGGGAAGTCGACGATCTGCGCGGTGAGCCGTGCGGCGTCCAGGGTGAGGTCAAGCGGGGCGTCGGTCATGAAGTCGACCCTAACGCGCGGGGCCGGGTCACCTCACTCGTGGCCTCATGGATCGAATCTCGCCGCCTGTTGACTAATTGTCCACAGTGTCGTTCGGTCCTCAGTTGGCTCCTATACCTTGTTACGCGTGCCTGAACGCCCCACTTCCGTCCGTCGCGGCCGCTTCTTCCGTTTCGGTGCGGCCCTCGCGACGCTGCTGGCCCTCGCGGCGTACCTCGCGGTGCAGTACCTCACGGGGGGCACGGGCGCACCGCGCTGCACGGTCGTCTCGGGCAAGGGCGACGGAGCGTCGTACGAGGTCACGGCGGAGCAGGCGGCGAACGCCGCGACGATCTCGGCGGTCGGCGCCAATCGCGGTATGCCCGAGCGAGCCGTCACGATCGCCCTCGCGACGGCGCTCCAGGAGTCCGGCCTGCGCAACATCAGACACGGCGACCGGGACTCGCTCGGCCTGTTCCAGCAGCGGCCGTCGCAGGGCTGGGGCACCGAGAAGCAGATCATGGACCCGGCGTACGCGGCGGGCGAGTTCTACAAGCACCTGGCCAAGGTGCCGGGGTACTCGCGGCTGCCGCTCACCGTCGCCGCGCAGCGCGTGCAGCGCAGCGGTTTTCCGCAGGCGTACGCGAAGCACGAGCCGGACGCCACGCTGCTGGCCGCGGCACTGACCGGGCGCGCTGCCGCCACGTTCACCTGTGAGGGGCGCCCGGGAGTCCAGCCGGGCGGCCCCGACGCGGTGCGCGCCGCGCTCGTACGGGACTTCGGTCAGAGCGTGTTCCAGCAGGCGGGCGCGGAGCGATATGCCGGCACGGAACGAGGCGCGGGGCCCGATGACGGGGCAGGCAGCGAGGGGAGCACCACGCCGTCCGCCGCCCCCACGCCGTCCACGGCCGGAAGCGGCGCCGGAAACCCCCGCACCGTGACCATCCCCGTCTCCGGCGGGGCTACGGCCGCGGGCGGGGAGCGGCAGCGCGGCTGGGCGCTGGCGCACTGGGCCGTGGCCAACTCCTCCACGCTGCACATCCGGCAGGTCGCCTACGCGGGGCGGGTCTGGACGGCCGGGAACACCCGGAGCGAGTGGCGCGAGGACGGCTCACCTTCCCGGAACACGACGAGCGCCGTCCGCATCGTCGCCGGACTGTAGGACGGACAGCGGCTCGGAAAGCAGCCCGGAAAGCGGGCCGACAACAGAGCCGGCGACAGACCCGGGCAGCAGTACGAGCCCTCACTCGCCGGAGGGAGCAACCGGGGCGCCATGTCCACGGCGCGCACGGGTTTTCGCCCCGCCACTCTCCTTTCCGTCGAATCCCTTGGGGGCAAAGGGCCGTAAGGATTCAGCAGGCGTTGTCGCCAGGCGGTTTTGCCCGTTTTCTCCGCAGCCGATAATGCGACGCATTGCCAACTCTTTACTTTTGGCCACCGCAACCTTCGCGGACTTCGAGCGGTAGTCACTGCGTCCGACGCCGAAACGATCAGCAGCCAGCCGGTCAACTCCCCGTCGTGGTCGGACACTTCACCGTTCTCTCCCGTCTAAGGAGCATCATGTCCCTCCCCCTGACCCGCCGGATCGCCCGTGCCGCGCTGCTCGTCGCAGCGGGAGCGGCGCCCGTGGTCGGTGCGGCCGGCTCCGCCGGCGCGGCCGAACTGCCGGCCACCCCCGACCTCGGCGGAGTGACCACGCTGGACAACGCGGGCCCCACCGCCGACGGAGCCACGCGGCACGTCACCGGACTCGCGGGCGACGCGGGCGCGGGCGACCTGGGCGACGTGGACCGCAAGGAGGTCAAGAAGGCCGCCGGGGATGTCACCGGGTCCGCGGGTGACGCGGTCGGTGCCGCCACGAAGTCGACAGGCGGGGAGCTGCCGACCGACGGCCTCCCCCAGGGCGGCACCCTGCCCACGAAGCAGCTGCCGGTCCAGGACCTGCCGGTCGGCTGACGCTCCGCTCGTACGGCTCGGGTCGTATTGCGTCGCTCATACGGCGAAGGGGTCCAGGTGGCGCACCTGGACCCCTTCGCCGTGCGTACGAAACGGCAGTGCGGGCGCTTACAGGCGCTCCACAGCCGCCCGCACCCGCTCGTCCGTCGCCGTCAGCGCCACGCGTACGAACTTCTCGCCCGCCGGCCCGTAGAAGTCACCCGGCGCGACCAGGATCCCCAGCTCCGCCAGGTGGCCCACCGTGTCCCAGCAGGACTCGTCCCGGCTCGCCCAGAGGTACAGGCTCGCCTCGCTGTGCTCGATGCGGAAACCGTGCTTCAGGAGGGCGTCGCGCAGGGCCGTGCGGCGGGCCGCGTAGCGCTCGCGCTGTTCGCGCACGTGGGTGTCGTCACCGAGCGCGGCGACCACCGCCGCCTGGGTCGGCGCGGACGTCATCATGCCGCCGTGCTTGCGGATCTGGAGGAGGTCGCCGAGCACGGTCTCGTCGCCGGCCAGGAACGCGGCGCGGTAACCCGCGAGGTTCGACCGCTTCGAGAGCGAGTGGACCGACACGATCCCCTCGTACGAACCGCCGCACACGTCGGGGTGCAGGACGGAGACCGGGTCGGCCTCCCAGCCCAGCTCGATGTAGCACTCGTCCGAGAAGACGAGGATGCCGTGCTCACGCGCCCACGCGACGATCCGGGTCAGTTCGTCCTGGGACAGGACACGGCCCGTGGGGTTGGAGGGCGAGTTGAGCCACAAGAGCTTCAGGCCGGCCGGGTCGAGCTCCGTCGGATCCTCGTACGCGACGTGGTCCGCGCGTGCCAGACGGGCGCCGACCTCGTACGTCGGGTAGGCGAGGCGCGGATGGGCGACCTTGTCCCCGGGGCCGAGGCCCAGCTGGGTCGGCAGCCAGGCCACCAGCTCCTTCGAGCCGACGACCGGCAGGACGTTGCGATGGGTGACGCCCCGCGCGCCCAGCCTCCGCTCGCACCAGCCCGTGAGCGCGTCCCGCAGCTCCGGCGTGCCCCACACCGTGGGATAGCCGGGCGAGTCGGCCGCGGCCACCAGAGCTTTCTGGATCAGCTCGGGCACCGGGTCGACCGGAGTGCCGACGGACAGGTCGACGATGCCACCCGGGTGAGCGGCGGCCGTCGCCTTGAAGGGCTCCAGCTTGTCCCAGGGAAAGGTGGGAAGCCGGTCGGAGACTGCGGACACGGGGATCACTTTCTGCTCGGGCAAACGCCTCGGTCCCGTACGGCGACGCGATCGAGGTGATCAGGCCGTACGGGACCGAGGCGGCGCGCGGATGCGGGCCGCTTACTGGTTCTGCGGCGGCAGCGCTGCGATGAAGGGGTGGTCGCGTTCGATCAGTCCCAGCTTGCTGGCGCCACCGGGCGAGCCGAGCTCGTCGAAGAACTCGACGTTCGCCTTGTAATAGTCCTTCCACTCTTCCGGAGTGTCGTCTTCGTAGAAGATCGCCTCGACCGGGCAGACCGGCTCACAGGCTCCACAGTCGACGCATTCGTCCGGGTGGATGTACAAGGACCGGGAGCCCTCGTAGATGCAGTCGACCGGGCACTCCTCGATGCACGCCTTGTCCTTGACGTCGACACAAGGCTGCGCGATGACGTAGGTCACGCTGTCGTTCCTCCTCGATAGGGCGCTGGCGAGCCGTCCACAGGCTCCGCCACCTGGCGCGCGGGAGCGCGGCGTCGTCGATGCCCACACCTAGTATCTCCGTTCCTGGGCATGATCCGAACAGGAGGGTTGGACTGAGCTGTGGAATTCTCCGCGCGCATACGGCTTGAGGTCCGCATTACCCCTGCTGACGTGGGCAAACGCGTCTCCCTACGGCAGCTGGACGAACACGCACCGAAGGGTGAGAAGTTCACCGACACGGTTGGTGTTCTCACATCATGGGACGACGATGTGCTGCTGATCACACGGCGCTCCGGGGAGGTCGTCCGCATTCCGGAAAGCTCGCTCGTCGCGGGCAAGGTCGTCCCGTCCGCACCGGCCCGTCGGCGTGGCCCTTCGGCGACGTACGAGGAGCTGGCACGGGTCGCCGCTCGGGCGTGGCAGCCGGTGGAGCGCACGCGCCTCGGCGACTGGGAGCTGCGAGCCGCCGCCGGTTTCACCCGCCGGGCCAACTCGGTGCTGCCGCTCGGGGACCCCGGTCTGCCGCTCGACGCGGCGCTGGCCTTCGTGCGGGACTGGTACGCGGCCCGGGATCTGCCCGCGTACGTCCAGACCGCGACCGGGGCCGAGGGCACGCAGGAGCTGCTGTGCGCGGAGCTGGCGGAGCGGGGATGGACACGTGAGGTGACCGCCGAGATGTGGATCGGCGCGCTGGCCCCGGTCGGTGACCTCCCGGACCCGGATCGCCCCGTGATCCTCTCCCGCACGGCGGACGAGGCGTGGCTGGGCCGCTACCAGCGCAAGGGGATGAGCGACGTGGCCCTGAAGGTGCTGGGCAGCGGGCCTTCGGTGTGGTTCGCCACGGTGCCCGGCGCCGAGCCGGGCATACCCGCCGCGATCGGCCGCTGTGTGGTCGACGGCCGCTGGGCCGGCTTCGCCGCGGTCGAGGTCGACCCGTCCCTCCGCCGCCAAGGTCTGGCCGGCACGGTCATGACGGCCCTGGCCCGCCAGGCCCTCTCCGAGGGCGCCTCGGCGGCGTGGCTGCAAGTGGAGACGGACAACGCTGCGGCGCGTGCGCTGTACGCCCGCATGGGCTTCACGGCCCACCACGCGTACCACCACTACCGCGCTGGTGGCGAAGGTACGGACGGACGAGCCGATGCCTGAGGCGGCGGCACCGCGGAGGGCGGAATCCCGCCGTACGACGAGAGCAGCCGCGCGACTCGGTGACCGAACCGAACGCCGACGCTCCACGGGCACCCCGGACCGCAGGAGGGCCACGCGCCACGCACACCGGCAGACGGCCCGCGGACGGACCCCGCGACCGCACCCGCGGCATCCCGGCCCACCCGGCCCCGGACCGGAAGGCGCGACCGCGGCCACGACAGCCTCGGCTCCCGACCTCCGCCCCGGCGGGGCGTACGACCGGCAGCCGCACGGAGCGGCACTTGGCCGACAACGGAACCGTCCCGCCCCAGGGACGGCTACGGCCGACGCGCCGGAGGCGCAGGGCAGCGGCCCGGACAGGGCCGGGGCAGGCACAGCCCCCGGCAACCGAATCAGTCCCGGCCCAGGGCGGCCACGGCCGGCGCACCACAAGCACAGGGCAGCGGCCCAGGCAGTGGCCGAGACGTGCGCGCCACAGCAACCGAACCGGCCCCGCCTCGCGGCAGCCACAGCGGGCGCGCCGGAGGCACGGGGCGATGGCCGCGGCGGGACGCGTGCCCCGGCAACGGGCCCGATCCCCACCCCACGGCAATCACCACCAGTGCGCCGGAGGCGCAGGGCTGCGGCTGGGGGCGGGCGCGCCGGAGAGTGAATGGCCGGGGAAACTGGTCGTAAGAGCCACGCAGCGGTAGCGATCGGCGTGAAAGGGCACGAGGCAGTTATGGGTCCCCCTCATCCTCCTGGGCCGGAGCAGAGTGCCGTGTGGCGACAGCGCTTCAGCGAGGAGGCGCGGGCCGACCGGCCCGATTTGTCCATGTTGTGCCTCCTGATCGGCGCCCAAGCAGACGGGGCGCTGGACGAGGCGGGGATGGATGCCGCTCAGATCGAGCTGGACCGGCTGGCCGGGGAGTTGCCGTTCCAGCCGGGCGGGCCGCGCTCCTGGGCCACGGCGCTGGCGGAGCACCTCGGCGAGCGTTGCGGGTTCCGCGGTACGCCCGGGGACTATCAGCGACTGGAGTCCTCGCTCCTGCACGAGGTGCTGCGGCGGCGGCGCGGGCTGCCCATCCTGCTGTCGGTGGTGTGGATGGAGGTCGCACGCCGGGCCGGGGCGCCGGTCTACGGGGTCGCCCTGCCCGGACACTTCGTCGTGGGCTTCGGTCCCCCGGAGCAGCAGGTTCTCGCCGACCCCTTCGACGGCGGCCGCGTGCTGACCGGCCCCGACGCGGAGCTGCTCGTGGCGGGCGCCACCGGCGCGCCCCTGGACCCGTCGATGCTCACCCCCGCCGACCCGCTCGACGTCGTCCTGCGCATTCTCAACAACATCCGCGCGTGGGCCGCCGCCCGCCCCGAACGCGGTGACGTCGCCCTGTGGGCCGTGGAGCTCTCCCTCCTCCTCCCGTCCCACCCCGCCCGCCTGCGCTACGACCGCGCGCAACTCCTCGTCCAGCGAGGCGATTTCCTGCTGGGCGCGGCCGAACTCGACGCGTACGCCGAGATCGTGGCCGGCGTCGATGAACCGGCCGCGGACCGCATACACCAACAGGCCCGCGCGGCCCGCGCGATGCTCAACTGACGTTCCCACACCATGGGTTGCCGACCGCAGCACCACGTCACCGTCGACGCGGTCGACGCGGTCGACGCGGTCGACGCCGTCCTGGTCACCCATGGGCACCCGGGCGGGCATCGCCCGGCTGTTTCTGACCCACCTGTGGCCGGGGACGGACCCGGCGACCGCGGTGAAGGCAGCCGCCGGGGTCTACGACTGCCCGGCCGACGTGGCGACGACCAGGCTCGTCGTGGAGATCTGACCGATCACCCTCGACACGCGGACCATCTGATCGAATCGGCCCGAATCGGAATGAATCTGGCCGAATCCGTCTAGCTCGGGTTCGTCTCGATCACACCCGTGCGTTCGGAGGCCGACTTGCCGAGGAGCGCGGGGCGCAGCGCGTTGACCACGTCCTGCGGCGTGACCGCGGTCTTCCTGCCGGTGCCCCGCGTGATCGTCACGCCCTCGAACGTGGTGCCGTAGAGCTGCTTGAGCGCTTCGAGGTCGTACGTGTCCACGAGCTTGCCGTCGACGGCCTTCACGCCAAGGAACTTCCAGAGGGAGTTCTCCGGGCTGAAGCGGATCTCCGCGGTACCGGCCCTGACGGTGACGATGCCCGACATCGCCGGCTCCGCGAACTTCTTCATCATCGCGTCGACTTCGGCCTTCGAGATCGTCGGCTGCCGCGTGGTGGTGGGGACCTTCACGGGGGCGGGCTTCCCGGTCTCCACCTGCGTGCGGTACGCCTCCTCGACGGCCTCCGTCGACTTCGCTATGGCGATGCCCTTGCCCGTCTTGCCGTACACAGCGACGGCCTTGCCCGACTCGAACTTGATCGTTCCCTCGGTCGCCGAGCCGGTGCCGCCCGCCTCGCGCTCCAGCGCAGCCCGCAGCTTCTCCCCGTCGACGGGCATCACCGGGTCGATGACGCGCTTGTTGCCGAACAGCGAGCCCACCACCGACACGGGGTTGTAGTCGGCGCCCGCCGCGGCACGGACCGTGGCCTGGCTGTCGAACTGGAGGCCCGCCTGATCGGGCTTGAGCGAGACCGTGTCGCCGTCGACCGACAACTGGATCGCCTTGTTCATACGGTCGCCGAAGGCGTCGTTGAGCTTCTTGACGGCGTCGTCGCGAGTGCCGCCGCCGATGTCGACGCCGAGCACCGTGGTGCCCTTGGGCACGTCGGAGTGGTTCATCAGCAGCCCGGCGCCGTAGACCCCGCCGCCGAGGACCACCACACCGACGCCCAGGAGCACCAGCTTGCTGCGCCCCTTCTTCTTCGGCTTGGCCGCGGCGGGCGCGGCCGGCGAGACGGGCTCGGGCAGCTTCGGGGGCTGGTGCGGCAGCGGGCCGTCGGAAAGCGCGCCCGGCCCGAACGGCGAGTTCTGCTGGGACGGTACGACGGGGATGCCGCTGGTCAGGGTGTGTCCGGAGACGTTGTCACCTGGGCCACCGCTGTAACCGGGTGGTTCGGGGGCTGGCTTCTGCGGCGTGAGGATCGCGGTGTCGTCGCTCAGTCCGCCGCCGGGTCGACCGGGGCCGCCGGCCGAAGCACCAGGGCTGCCCGGGCCACCGGGACCACCCGGCGCACCAGGACCACCGGGGCCACCGGGGCCACCAGGACCATCCGGCCCACCCGGGCCCCCCGGACGAGCAGGGCCTCCCGGACGAGCGGGACCCGCATACCCGTCGGGGCTCCCCGGGCCGCCCGGGCCGCCCGGACCTCCGGCACCGGCGGGCGGCGCGAGCGGCCCGTCTCCGGTGACCGGTCCGCCCGTCGGGCCCGAGGGCCCGCCCCGGCCGTTCTCGGAGCCGTCGGAGAAATAGGGCAGGTCATCGCGTCGCGACGAGTCGCCGCCGTCGCCCGCGCCCTTCGCCTTCGGGGGGTACCCTCCGGTGCCGGTACCGAGCGGCCCCGCCGCCAGCGCGCTGGACACGTCGAAGGACCCGGTGCCGCCGCCGTGCCCGGGCGCCACAGCACTCGTACCGCCCGCGCCGGGCAGCCCGGTGCCACTCGTGCCGTTCGCACCGCCGGGCGGACCGCCGATGCCGCCACCGGGCCGGGGCGCTCCACCGGACCCTCCAGCAGAACGCGGCCCCGGAACGGCGGGCCCGCTCGGCGCGCCCGCACCAGCACCAGCACCAGCACCCTGCGTATCCGAGCCCGGCGTGCCTGAACCTCCGGGCAGCCCGGCCCCGTTGGTGCCGCCACCGCCCGGACCGCCCTTGGGGGCACCGGACTTGCGTGGCGCGAACCAGTCGCTCGTCTTCTCCTTCTCCTCCGCGGGAGCGGCGGGTCCGGAGGAAGGGGCAGGGATCGAGGCCGGGGCAGGGGCGGGGGCGGGGATTGAGGCCGGGTCCGAGGCCTTGGGCGCACCCGAGGCAGCACTCGGTCCCGGCTCCGCGGCGGCCGACGCCACCCCGTTCGTACCGCTGTCGGAGGTTTCCGCGTCCCCGACGGGTGTTCTCACGACGACGGGCGGAATGGGCCGCGATCCAGGGATGTTGATCCGGATCCGCGTCGTCAGCGTGGTCTCGGTCTTGCGCTCCTCCGGCCGGTCACCAGCGGAACGCCCCGCGTCGGCACCGCCCTCGGAACCCGTGGGGGTTCCGTAGGGCGGCGTACCCGACGGGTATGCGGCTCCGCCGCGCCCGTTGGGCCCGGAGGACGAACTGTCAGTTTCACGACTCAAGGCAAGCTCTCCTGGTTGGCTCCGCCGCCCATAGACCCCATCGCTGGGGTCCCCCCTGCTCGGCGAAGCCGAGAGCTCGGGGGAGGCTCGGCGCGCGCACCACCATACTGGCCACTTCTTGCGCGTATCCCGCGACCGCTGAGGAAACTCACACCGGACCCGCACGCGCGTTCTGCGGCGAACTAGTACGTCACTTGCCAAGTCGGGCGGCAGGGCCGCCAGGTTGCCGCCCCGCACCAAGGGTGGCGCACATCACAGCCACAGCCATGCCTCCGAGCAGGAAAAGATAGGAACCTGCTCCCACGCCGAAGAGGAAATCGCCTTCCGGACGACTCGCGGTGAGCAGGATGACCGCGATCACCCACCCACCGGCGGGCGCGACCGCCCCGGCCCTGCTGCCCATCGCCCGCGCCCCGCCCAGGAAGAGCCCGGCCGCGCCGGCCAGCGCGAGGATCAACCCGCCCGGGAACCAGCCGGATTGGACCAGCCCGCCCGCGCCCGCGACCACGGCACCCAGGACAAAAAGGCCGAAGTAAGCGGCTGTCCGTGCGGCCGACGGCAGCTTCGGCGGCTGGGCGAGCATGCTTCCGGCACCGGAGCTTCCCGCACCGGAGCCACCCACGCCTGCGCCCCCTACGCCGGAGCCTCGCCCACCGGGGCTTGCCGACCCGGCCCTGTTCGCACCACGCCCGTTCGCCCCCGCCTTGTTCGCACCAGAGCCCTTCTCCCCGGACCTGTCCACGCCAGACCCCGGCTTGCCGGCCCCTGACCTGTTCGCCTTCGCCCTGTTCCGCGTACTCATCAGGCACTCCCCTTGGAAATCCCCGCGGAGATCCCCGCGGAAATCCCCGCGAACAGGTCCGTCTCCCGCGGCCCGGCCTGCACCCCCGCCCGCTCATCGCGCACCAACTCGTAGTACTCCACGACGAACAGCGGCTGGGCGAGTTCATTGGAGAGCGCGAACCACGGCTCGGCGACCTCGATCTGCGTGGCGTGCGCCCGCATCGCGGCGGCCTTCGCGGCGGCGAAGGGCGTACCGTCGATCTCCGTGGTGATCATGGAGTCGTCCACCACACCCGGTACGTCGTCGACGGCGGCGGAGGCGGGGAACGGCAGCTCGTCCAGTACGTCCTTCAGGCGCGCGAAGCCCTTTTCGGCCACGGAGCGCGGCACGCGGTTCCAATAGATCTTGGTGATCGTCCACGGTGTGCCGAGCTCGGGGCGGACGTCCGGCCGGGCGGCCAGGTCGGCGGCGCGCATGGCGACCCGGTGGGCCTGGATGTGGTCCGGGTGGCCGTAACCCCCGTTGGGGTCGTAGGTGACCAGAACCTGAGGACGTACCTCGCGAATCACCCGGACAAGCTCCGCGGCGGCCTCGTCCACGTCCGCCTGCCAGAAGCAGCGTGGGTTGTCGTTGTCGGGGAGGCCCATCATCCCGGAGTCCTGATACCGGCCGGGACCGCCGAGGAAGCGGGCGTCACGCACGCCCAGCGCGTCCATCGCCCTGCCGAGCTCCACCTGGCGGTGGCTGCCGAGGGCCCCGCCCGTCAGGTGCGCGAGCTCGGGCGGGATGACCTCGCCCTGCTCGCCCTGCGTGCAGGTCACCAGCGTGACATGGGCACCCTCGGCCGCGTACCGAGCCATGGTCGCGCCGTTGTTGATCGCCTCGTCGTCCGGGTGCGCGTGCACCAGGAGCAGACGGCGAGCGGAGCGAGATGGGGGTCCCCCCGGCCGGATGCTGGGGGAAGGGGGTTCCGTCATGGACCCCACCCTACGAGGCGCAGGCCGTACGAGGCGCAGGCCGTACGCGCCCCGGGCCGCCCCAGGAGGGCCCGGCGCACACCCCACCAGCGCGGGTCAGAACTTTATGTCCCCGATCATGCCCGCGATGTTCGTCGTCAGCTCGTTGATCGTGGGCGCGATCGTCGAGCTGGCCAGGTAGAAGCCGAGCAGGACGCAGACGACCGCGTGCCCGGCCTTCAGTCCTGATTTCTTGACCAGCAGGAAGACGATGATCGCCAGCAGCACCACCGCCGAAATCGAGAGTGCCACGGCGGCTCACCTCCAAGGATCCCAGGGATGTGGGGGGCAGAGCAGGGAAAATTGTTGATCCGTACAGCAGCCAGCAGGTTCATACCCACGCGGCGCCATTGATCATAACTATCCATGGCTGCGCATCGATCGGCGCACGGCCGCACAAGGGGGCGCATGGCCAATATGGTCGGGGCATGACGACCGAGCCTCTCTCCTTTCCGCGCCGGCAGGCGCGCACCCTGCGGTTCACGCTCGGTGCGCCCCGCGCGTTCACCGTGGCCCCCGACGGTTCCCGTGTCGTGTTCCTGCGGTCTCGCTCGGGTACGGACCGGGCGAATCTGCTGTGGGTCCTCGACGTGGCGGACGGTGACGGGCGGAGCGAGGCGGGGGGCCCTTCGGCCGAAGGACGGGAGCGCGTGGCCGCGGACCCGCGGACGCTGCTCGAGGGGGCGTCCGAGCGGCTGTCGGCCCAGGAGCGGGCGCGCCGCGAGCGCAGCCGGGAGGGCGGCGCGGGCATCGTCGGCTATGCCACCGACAAGGCCGTGGAGTTGGCCTCTTTCGCCTTGTCGGGGCGGCTCTTCACCGCGGAGCTGCGGGCCGGCACGGCACGTGAACTGCCCGTCCCCGGACCGGTGCTGGACCCGCGCCCGTCCCCCGACGGACGGCTCGTCGCGTATGTCTGCGGGGGTGCCCTGCGGGTCGTCGGCGCCGAGGGCGAGGACGACCGGGCGCTCGCGGAGCCGGAGCCCTCGGCGGGTTCGGCGACGGTCACCTATGGGCTGGCCGAGTTCATCGCGGCCGAGGAGATGGGCCGCTCGCGCGGGTTCTGGTGGTCGCCGGACTCGGACCGGCTGCTCGTCGCGCGGGTCGACGACGCGCCCGTACGCCGCTGGTGGATCGCCGATCCCGCGCGGCCGGAGCAGGCTCCGCAGCAGGTCGCGTACCCGGCGGCCGGTACCGGCAACGCGGAGGTACGCCTCTTCGTGGTCGGGCTCGACGGGGCGCGCACGGAGGTCGTCTGGGACCGGGCGCGCTATCCGTACGTGGCACGAGTGCACTGGTCAGCGGCCGGAGCACCGCTTCTGCTCGTGCAGGCGCGGGACCAGAAGAGCCAGCTCTATCTGGCCGTGGACGCCGACACCGGGGCGACCCGGATGGTGCACGCGGACGAAGATCCACAATGGCTTGATCTTTTCCCCGGCGCACCGTGCTGGAGCCCCGGCGGACAGCTCGTACGGATCGCCGACGAGGGCGGGGCGCGGGTCCTCGCGGTGGGTGAACGCCCCCTGACGGGACCGCAGTTGCATGTGCGGGCGGTGCTGGACGTTTCGGACGACGATGTGCTGGTGTCCGCGTCGGCGGGCGAGGCCGCGGCGGCCCCCGAGATCGGTGAGATCCACGTCTACCGCGTCAACGACCTCGGCATGGAGCGGCTGTCGCAGGAGCCGGGGGTGCACTCGGCGGTCCGCTCGGGCAACGTGACCGTGCTCGTCTCGGCGGTGCCCGACCGGCCCGGGGCACAGGTGCATGTGCTGCGCGACGGAAAGCCTGCGGCGACCGTGGCCTCGTACGCCGACCGTCCTGGACTGCGCCCGCGCGTGAGCCTCACGGAGGCGGGCGAGCGCCGGGTGCCGTGCGCCGTCCTGCTCCCCGCGGGCCACACCGACGGCCCGCTGCCGGTCCTGATGGATCCGTACGGCGGACCGCACGCACAGCGCGTGCTGGCCGCGCACAACCCGCACCTCACCTCACAGTGGTTCGCCGACCAGGGCTTCGCGGTGATCGTCGCGGACGGACGCGGCACACCGGGCCGCTCCCCCGCCTGGGAGAAGGCGATCAAGGACGATCTGGCCGCGATCGTCCTGGAGGACCAGATCCACGCGCTCCGGGCGCTCGCCGAGCACTTCCCGCTGGACCTGAACCGGGTCGCCATCCGCGGCTGGTCGTTCGGCGGCTATCTCGCGGGACTCGCGGTGCTGCGCCGCCCGGACGTCTTCCACGCGGGCATCGTGGGCGCGCCGGTCACCGACCAGCGGCTGTACGACACCCACTACACGGAGCGCTACCTGGGCGATCCGAACCGACAGCCCGAGGTCTACGCCGCGAACTCGCTGATCGACGACAACGGTCTGGTGGACGCCGCCGAGCCGGCCCGCCCGATGATGATCGTGCACGGCCTCGCCGACGACAACGTGGTGGTCGCGCACTCCCTGCGGCTGTCCTCCGCGCTGCTGGCCGCGGGCCGCCCGCACGAGGTGCTGCCGCTCTCCGGGGTCACCCACATGACCCCGCAGGAACAGGTGGCCGAGAACCTGCTGCTGCTCCAGGTGAACTTTCTGAAGCGCTCACTGGGCATCGCGTAGCCGGGCAACCGGCCGGGGCGACATGGCGCGCCCCGGCCGGTCTACGGCACCCGCACGGCCGTACGTTGTTCAGACTGACGCGTCCGTATATCGGTACCGCTTCAGCCAAGTTGCCTGCGTGTTAACGCAGTTGACAAGCATTTAACGTGTTATGTCACGGATACGGCCTCCGCGAAATGGCAGGCCGATGCGTGCACCGCGGGACCCGTGTCGTACCGGAACCCGGCGGGCACCGCGAGCAGCGGCACCTCGAGCGCGCACCGTTCCCGTGCCTTCCAGCAGCGCGTGCGAAAGCGGCAGCCGGACGGGATGTTCGCCGGTGAGGGCACATCACCGTGGAGGATGATCCGCTCCCGGTGCTCCCGTGCCTCCGGGTCCGGGACGGGCACGGCGGACAGCAGGGCCTGGGTATAGGGGTGCGTCGGATGGTCGTAGATCTCGGCGTCCCTGCCGGTCTCCACGATCCGCCCGAGGTACATCACGCCGACCCGGTCGGAGATGTGCCGCACGATCGACAGGTCGTGCGCGATGAAGACGTACGACAGGTCGAAGTCGTCCTGGAGCCGGTCGAGCAGGTTGATCACCTGGGCCTGCACGGACACGTCGAGCGCCGAGACCGGCTCGTCGGCCACGATGATCTCGGGCCGTAGTGCCAACCCCCGTGCGATGCCGATGCGTTGGCGCTGGCCGCCGGAGAACTGGTGCGGATAGCGGTTGATGTACTCCGGGTTGAGTCCGACCACGTCCAGCAGGTCCTGGACCTTCTTGCGACGGTCGCCCTTCGGCGCGGCCTCGGGGTGGATCTCGTACGGCTCTCCGATGATGTCGCCCACGGTCATGCGGGGGTTGAGGGAGGTGTACGGGTCCTGGAAGACCATCTGGATGTTGCGGCGTACGGCTTTCAGTGCGCGGCCGGACAGCCGGGTGATGTCCTCGCCCTTGTACTTGATCGAACCCGCCGTCGGCCGCTCCAGGTTGACCAGCATCCTGGCGACCGTCGACTTGCCGCAGCCCGATTCGCCGACGATGCCGAGGGTCTCGCCCCGGCCGAGTGCGAAGTCCACGCCGTCGACGGCCCTGACCGCCCCGATCTGCTTCTTGAAGAGGATGCCCCGGGTGAGGGGGTAGTGCTTGACCAGGCCACTGGCCTCCAGAATCGCCTCAGGCATCGAGCGTCTCCCGCCAGTAGAAGCAGGCGCTCCCGCGGTCCGCGTCCACCTCGGCCGGCGGGGGCTCCTCGGCGCGGCAGATGTCCTGGGCCATGGGACAGCGGGGATGGAAGGCGCATCCCGGTGGGATGGCCATCAGGTTCGGCGGCAGGCCCTGGATCGCGTACAACCCCTGACCCTTCTGGTCGAGGCGCGGGATGGAGGCGAGGAGGCCCTTGGTGTACGGGTGGGCGGGTGCCTTGTAGATGTCGTGGACCGGGGCCGACTCGATGATCCGGCCCGCGTACATCACGGCGATCCGGTCGGCGACGTCGGCGACCACGCCGAGGTCGTGGGTGATGAGGATGAGGCCCATGCCGAGCTCGCGCCGCAACTCGGCGAGCAGGTCCATGACCTGGGCCTGAACGGTGACGTCGAGGGCCGTGGTCGGCTCGTCGGCGATGATCAGCGCGGGTTCGAGGGCCATCGCCATGGCGATCATGATGCGCTGGCGCATTCCCCCGCTGAACTGATGCGGATAGTCGCCGGCGCGCGCCGCGGCGGCGGGGATCCGCACCCGGTCCATCAGCTCGACGGCCTTCGCCTTCGCGTCCTTCCTCGACATCCCCCGGTGGACGGTGAACATCTCGCTGAGCTGGGCGCCCACGGAGAGGACGGGATTGAGCGCGGACAGCGCGTCCTGGAAGATCATCGCCATCCGGGCGCCGCGGATCCTCCGCCGCTCCTGCTCCTTGAGCTTCAGCAGGTTCTGCCCCTGGAACAGGATCTCGCCCCCGGTGATCCTCCCGGGTGGCGTGTCGAGGATCCCCAGGACGGCCTGCGCGGTCACGGACTTCCCGGAGCCGGACTCGCCGAGCACGGCGAGCGTCTCCCCGGCGTCGACACCGAAGGTGACCCCGTTGACCGCCTTGGCGATACCGTCCCTGGTCCTGAACTCCACATGCAGGTCGCGCACTTCGAGCAGCACGGCCGCTCACCTCAGCTTCGGGTCGAGGGCGTCGCGCACGGCGTCGCCGAGCATGATGAACGCGAGCACGGTGATCGCGAGCGCGCCGGCCGGCCAGAGCAGCGCGTGCGGCGCCTGCCGGATGTACTGGGAGGCCGAGGAGATGTCGATGCCCCAGCTCACCGTCGGCGGTTTCAGCCCGACACCGAGGTAGGAGAGGGTCGCCTCCAGCGCGATGTACGTCCCGAGCGCGATGGTCGCCACGACGATGACGGGCGCGACGGCGTTCGGTGCGATGTGCCGCAGCAGCAGCCGGGAGGGGGAGGCGCCGAGGGCGCGGGCCGCCTGGACGTAGTCGTTCTGCCGGGTGGTGATGACGGACCCGCGCGCGATGCGGGAGATCTGTGGCCAGCCGAGCAGCACCATGAACCCGATCACGGGCCAGACGGTGTTGCTGGTCACCACGGACAGCAGCACCAGACCGCCGAGGACGACCGGGATCGCGAAGAAGACGTCGGTGATCCGGGACAGGAGCGCGTCCCACGCCCCGCCGAAGAATCCGGCGAGCCCGCCCAGGAGGCCGCCGAGGATCGCGACCCCGAGCGTGGCACAGACACCGACGGTGACCGACACCCGCGCCCCGTACACCGTCCGTGTGTAGACGTCGCAGCCCTGACCGTCGTACCCGAAGGGGTGTCCGGGCTGGGAGCCCTGCTGCGCCTTGGCGAGGTCGCACTTGAGCGGGTTCCCGGAGGCGATCGCCGAGGGCCACAGGGAGATGACGACCAGGAAGAGGATGATCAGGCCCGCGATGAGGAAGACCGGGTTGCGGCGCAGGTCGCGCCAGGCGTCGGACCAGAGGGAACGTGGCTTCTCCTGCGGCTCCTTGTCGCCCTCCGGGCCGCCGGGTGACCTTCCGCCGGGGGCGGCCGGCGCATGCTGCTCCAAGGTCGTGGCCTCGTCGGCGGCCAGGTCCATCGCACCGCCCACGCCCGTCGCGGCGACGGCTCCCTCGGTCTCGTACGGCTGCTCAGGCATAGCGGATCCTCGGGTCGAGTACGGCGTACAGGAGGTCGACCAGCAGGTTGGCCACCAGGAAGACGAGCACGAGGACGGTCACGAACCCGACGACGGTCTGGGTGTTCTGCCGGAGAATCCCCTGGTAGAGCTGGAAGCCGACGCCGTGGATGTTGAAGATGCGCTCGGTGACGATCGCGCCGCCCATCAACGCGCCGATGTCGGTGCCGATGAAGGTGACCACGGGGATCAGCGAGTTGCGGAGCAGATGCCGGGTGATCACGCGGTGCCGGGGCAGGCCTTTGGCGATGGCGGTACGGACGTAGTCGGCGCGGCGGTTCTCCGCCAGGGACGTACGGGTCAGCCGGGTGACATAGGCCAGGGAGACCGAGGCCAGTACCAGGCCGGGCACGATCAGCTCGCCGAAGCCGGCCTCCGTGGAGACGGACGGTCTGATCCAGCCCCACTCGACGCCGAGCAGCAGCTGGAGCAGCAGACCGGTGACGAAGACCGGCACCGAGATGACGACGAGGGTGGCCAGCAGGACGCCGGTGTCGACGGGCCGCCCGCGGCGCAGACCCGTGGTCACCCCGAGCGTGATCCCGATGACGATCTCGAAGAGGATCGCGACGATCGTCAGCCGGATGGTGACCGGGAAGGCGGTCGTCATCAGCTCGGTGACCTTCTGCCCGTTGAAGGCGGTGCCGAAGTCCCCGGTGAAGACGTTGCCCATGTACGTCAGGTATTGCTGCACCAGTGGTTTGTCGAGGCCGAACTCCGCGCGCAGCCGGGCCGTCGTGGCGGGGTCGCACTGCCGGTCGCCGCACAGGCCCGCGACGGGGTCGCCCATCACGTTCACCATCAGGAAGATCAGCAGCGTGGCCCCGAAGAAGACCGGGATCATCTGGAGCAGACGCCGGATCACATACCGTCCCATGGGGGCTCCGGAGGTAGGGGGCAGCCCTTTCGGGAGGCCGCCCTTGAGGGACAGCCCTTTCGAGGAGCCGCCCGCCGCGGCTCAGTCGACCTTGATCTCGTTGTAGACGGGAACGCTGAACGAGTTGAGCGCCACGTCCGAGAGCCGTTCCGAGTAGCCGGCGCTGCCGTTCTGGTACCAGAGCGGGATGGCCGCCATGTTGTCGCGGACGATCTTCTCGGCCTGCTGGAACCGCTGGACGGACTTGCCGGCGTGGGGCTCGGCGTTGGCCTGGTCGATCAGCTGGTCGTAGTCCTTGTTGGACCACTTGCCGTCGTTGGACGAGGCGTTGGTGTAGTACAGCGGCTGCTGGAAGTTCTGGATCAGCGGGTAGTCCATCTGCCAGCCGGCGCGGAAGGGCCCGGACATTTTCTTGTCGGTGATCTGGTTGCGGAAGTCGGCGAAGGTGCCGACGGGGTTGCCGACACAGGCCTTGTCGTTGTCGAGTGCGTTGTTGATGGAGTTGCAGACGGCGTCGACCCACTCGCGGTGGGAGCCGGTGTCCGAGTTGTAGGTGATCTTGATCTGCCCACCGGGCAGCCCGCCCCCCTCCTTGATGAGCTTCTTCGCCTCGTCGGCGTCGTACTGGCAGGCGCTGCCGCACAGGCCGGCCCGGTAGCCGCCGCCCTTGCCGAGGACGGGTGAGGTCCAGTCGGTGGCGGGGGTGCGCGTCTTCTGGAAGATGGTCTCGGTGATCTGCTCGCGGTTGATCGCCATGGACAGCCCCGTACGGACCTTCTCCATGCCGTCCTTGCCCCAGACCTTGTCGTAGAACGGGAAGGACAGGGTCTGGATGATGCCGGCGGGCCGGTTGATGTACCGGTCGCCGAGGTCGGTCCGGACGTTCTTGAGCTGGGAGGCCGGGACGTCGTCGACCAGATCCAGATTGCCCGCCAGGAGGTCGGTGTAGGCGGTGTTGTTGTCGGTGTAGACCTTGAGGTCCACGCCGCCGTTCTCGGCCTTGTCGGCGCCGGGATACCTGTCCCACTTGCGCAGGGACATCTGCGAGCCCTTGGTGTACGACTCGACGGCGTACGGGCCGTTACCGACGGGCTTCTTCACCCAGGCCGCGTGGTCGTCGAAGAACGCCCGGGGCAGCGGCGAGAAGGCCGTGTAGCCGAGGGTGTCGGGGAAGGACGAGAACTTCTGCGTGAGCCTGACGGTGAAGGTGCGGTCGCCGGTGACCTTCAGGCCGGAGAGCGTGTCGGCGCTCTGCTTGCCGCCGTCCTCCGGGTGCACTTTGTCGTATCCCTCGATGTACCCGAAGAAGTACGCGTTCTTCTGGTTGTTCCTGAGACTGGCGCCGTAGTTCCAGGCGTCCACGAACGACTTGGCGGTGACGGCTTCTCCGTTGCTGAACGTCCAGCCGCTCTTCACGGTGACGGTGAAGTTCTGCGAGTCCGAGGTCTCGATCTTCTCGGCGAGCATGTCCTCGGCCGCGCCGGTCTCGGCGTCGTACCGTTTCAGCCCGCGGAAGACCATGTCGAGGACCTTGCCGCCCTGCACCTCGTTCGTGTTGGCCGGCTCCAGCGGGTTCTGCGGGTCGCCCCACGAGGCGCTCACGATCCCGGAGGCACCCCCACTGTCACCGCCACCACCGCTGCCGCCGCATCCGGTCGCCACGAGGGCTACCGCCGCCGCACCCGCGGCCCATCTGGCGTGTGTGGCTCCACGCATGGAGTGCCTCCTCAGAGTGCGCTGCGGCTCCGGCGCAGGGACGCCGTTCCTTCATACCGGCAAATATCATCCCTTAAAGGATCATTCGCACTTTCACTCCACCCGTCCGGGTGCAGCGGCCGTCCCTCGTGCTTTGGTCACGACAGTCCAAAGCTCAACCAACCGGCCTGCCAGCCTCGAGTCAAAGGACAAAAGACCAGATCAAAGCCACCAAGGATTTATTGACCCGGGGTCACCCGCGATGAAAAGTCGCGCCTGGGGCCGAACAGACCCCAACCCGTGGGGTTCGCATCGTGCGCCCCCGTGACCAGTTCAGGCCGGATGGACCATGACCTCGCCCATGCCCTCCACCGCCCCACTCCCAGCGGTGGCCGAAATCGGCGCCGTACCACCAGCGCCAGCCGCACCCTCCCAAGGCGGCAGCAGCCGTTCCCCCGGCAGGCTCGCCTGGGTGCGCTTCAAGCGGGACCGCACGGGCGTCATATCGGCCGGCGTCGTGATCTTCTTCTTCATGATCGCGATCTGCGCTCCGCTGATCGCGAAGCTGTACGGCAAGAACCCGTACACCACCTACGCCAGCTCGCGTCCGGAGCTCCTGAACGCCTTCTCGTATCCGGCGGGGCCCAACGGCGGCGTGAGCTCGGAGTTCTGGTTCGGCGTCGAGCCGCAGCTGGGGCGCGACGTCTTCACGTTCCTGCTCTACGGCATCCGCACCTCGCTGGGGATCGCCACGGCCGCCACCCTGCTCACCACCCTCCTCGGTGTGGTGATCGGCGTCATCGCGGGCTACCTGGGCGGCAGGACCGACTACTTCGTCGGCCGGGTGATCGACATCCTCCTGTCGTTCCCCTCCACGCTGTTCTTCATCGCCTTCATGCCCGTGGTGTACGGACTGTTCGTCGCCCCGAACGACAACATCCCGACCGGGCTGCGGGCCGCGGCCCTGATCCTCGTGCTGTCCGCCTTCGGCTGGGCGGCCATGGCCCGCCTGCTGCGCGGCCAGGTACTCGGCCTGCGTGAGCGGGAGTTCGTGGACGCCGCCAAGGTGACGGGCGCGTCGCCGCGGCGCATCGTCTTCAAGGAGCTGCTGCCCAACCTGTGGACCCCGATCATCATCCAGTCCACGCTGCTGCTCCCGACGTTCGTGACCACCGAGGCGGGTCTCGCCTTCCTCGGGGTCGGCATCATCGACCCCACCCCGGACTGGGGCGTCATGATCCAGCGCGGCGCCCAGTTCTACACCCAGGACATCACCTTCATGCTCTTCCCCGGCCTGTCCATGGTGCTCTTCGTCCTCGCCTTCAACCTGCTTGGCGACTCGGTGCGCGACGCACTCGACCCGAAGTCCAAGCGCTGACTCTCCCTTTCCGCCTTTCCGGCTTCCCGGCTTTCCGGCCCGGTTCAACGTCGTCCGGCTGGTGCAGTCCGGCCCGCTCCATCCCTAGGTAGGCTCACTGTGTCCTTTTCACGTAGAAACTTCCTGATCGCCACCGGCGTGGCCGCAGCCGCGGCTCCGGTCCTGAGCGCGTGCGGCAGCAGCGACAGCGGCAGCTCCTCGCAGGACAAGGTCCCGACGGTCAGCGGCTCCAAGACCCAGACGATCCCCGTCGGCACGAAGGCCGACTCGACCGGCCCGGCTCCCGAGGTCAAAGGCGCGGTCAAGGGCGGGACGATCTACTCGCTGGACCAGTTCGACATGGACCACCTGGACCCGGCCCAGATCTACACCTCCACCGAGGGGGCCATCACGGTGCCGATCCTGCGCGGTCTCACCGGCTACAAGATCGACGAGAAGGGCGGCTGCACCCTCGTCGGCGACGCCGCCACCGACGCCGGCACCATGAAGGACGGCGGCAAGACCTGGTCCTTCACCATGAAGGACGGCCTGAAGTGGGAGGACGGCTCGGACATCACCATGGACGATGTCCGCCACTCCTTCGAGCGGCTCTTCGCCACCTTCGTCACCGAGGGTCCCCGCTACGTCCAGCAGTGGCTCGTGGGCGGCGACAAGTACAAGGGCCCGTACGGCGGCAAGCACCTCGCCTCCATCGAGATCGACGGCAGCACCGTCACCTTCCGGCTCAGCGAGGCACGCGCCGACTTCAACTTCACGCTGGCGATGCGCGGTTACTCGCTGGTGCCGAAGAAGCACGACACCAAGGAGAAGTACGACAAGCGCCCGTACGCCTGCGGCCCGTACAAGATCGAGAGCCGCCAGGTCGGCAAGGCGATGACGTTCGTGCGCAATGAGCACTGGGACCCGAAGACGGACTCGATCCGCAACGCCTACCCGGACAAGATCGTCTTCCAGTTCGGCTTCCAGGCCCTGGCCGCGACCGACCGCTACATAGCCGACAAGGGCAACGACCAGTACGCGATGTCGATCTACAACGAGGTCGCCCCCGAGCGCATCCAGCAGGTGCTGACCAACGCCAAGCTCAAGCAGCGGGTGCTCACCGAGATCGACACGGTCACCTACTACTGGCCGATCAACACGACCCGGATCAAGGACGTCAAGGTCCGCCAGGCCATCAACTACGCCTGGCCGCTACAGCAGTTGCAGACCATCCGCGGCGGCGCCGCCACCAGTGAGGTGGCCACGACCATCTTCAGCCCGGTGACCCCCGGGTACACCAGGTTCGACCTGTACGACAAGACGAAGAAGCCGGGCGGCGACCCGGTGAAGGCCAAGGCGCTGCTGAAGGAGGCCGGCAAGAGCGGCCAGAAGCTGGTCATCGCCTACCAGCAGTCCGACAACTCCGTGAAGCAGGCCGTCGCCATCAAGAACGCGCTGGAGGCCGCCGGCTTCACCGTCGTCAACCAGCAGCTCGACAAGTCAACCTTCTACACCCAGGTCGGCAAGATCGACAACGGATACGACCTCATGGCCGCGGGCTGGAGCCCCGACTGGCCCAACGGCTACTCGGTCTTCTACCCCTGCTGGGACGGCCACAACATCGGCAACGGCCGCAGCAACTACGCGCAGTTGAACGACACCGGCGTCAACAAGGCCATCGAAGCGACCTCCACGATCGCGAACACCCAAGCGGCCAACAAGGCCTGGGGTGCCGTCGACCGCCAGATCATGGAGCTCGCGGCCTGCGTCCCGGACTACCACTCCATCCGCAACTGGATGCACGGGTCCAAGGTCGGCAACGTCGTGTACGACAGCGGCAACACCTGCATCGCGCTCTGCAAGCTCTACGCCATGTCGTAGGGAGTGTTTCGACACCCCCCAGTCGCGAACGACCGCCCGCCCGGGGCGGCCCCTCACCCGGCCGCCCCGCCGGCCCTCCCCGTCGGCCCTCTCCACTGGCCCCCACCGGCCCTCCCCTCCGGCCCTCCCTTCTTGCCCCCGGCGACGGCGCCCCGTCCGGAAAGTCACGCCCCATGCTCCGCTTCCTTGTCCGCCGAGTCTCCGGCGCAGTGGTCATCCTGCTGATCATCAGCGCCGTCACCTTCTGGCTCTTCTACGCCATCCCACGCGACCCGGCGCTGATGTCCTGCGGCAAGAACTGCACCCCCGAAGCGCTCGCGCAGATCCGGCACAACCTGGGCATCGACAAGCCGATCCCGGTGCAGTACTGGGACTGGCTCGTGGGCATCTTCGCCGGGCGCGAGTACAGCGGCTACGGGTTCTGCCACGCCCCGTGCCTCGGCTACTCCTTCGCCAACCGTGAGCCCGTCTTCGGCACGATCATGGACCGGCTGCCGCTGACCCTCTCACTCGCCTTCGGCTCGGCCGTCGTGTTCCTGATCTTCGGTATCGGGGCGGGAATGCTCGCGGCGCTCAAGCAGGGCCGGTTCCTCGACAAGCTCGCCAGCTCGCTCTCGCTGGTCGGCTCCTCGCTGCAGATCTACTTCGTCGGCTACATCGCGATGTTCCTCCTAGTCGCCAAGCTGGGCGTGCTCGACCAGCCCTCGTACACCCCCCTCACCCAGAACCCGGTCTCCTGGGCCTCCGGAATGCTGCTGCCGTGCCTGACCCTGGCGATCATCTTCACCGCCAACTACACCCGTATGACCCGCTCCCAGCTGGTCGAACAGCTCAGCGAGGACTATGTCCGCACCGCCCGGGCCAAGGGCCTGTCCCGTGCGAACGTCTTCTTCCGCTTCGCCTGGCGCGGCGCGATGGGCCCGATCGTCACCGTCTTCGGTATCGACCTCGGCACCCTGTTCGGCGGCGCGATCATCACCGAGACCACCTTCAGCATGCAGGGCATCGGCCGGCTCACGGTGGACTCCGTCGACAAGAGCGACCTGCCCATGCTGCTGGGCGTCACCCTGCTCTCGGCCGGCGCGATCGTCTTCCTCAACGTCCTCGTGGACGCCGTCTACGCCCTCATCGATCCGCGGATCCGGCTGGCCTAAGGAGAGACAGACCCCATGAGCACCCCCTTCCTCTCCATCAGGGACCTGAAGGTCCACTTCTCCACCGAGGACGGCGTCGTCAAGGCCGTCGACGGGCTCTCGTTCGACCTGGCGAAG
Source organism: Streptomyces montanus (assembly GCF_005786655.1). NCBI lineage: Bacteria > Bacillati > Actinomycetota > Actinomycetes > Kitasatosporales > Streptomycetaceae > Streptomyces > Streptomyces montanus. The sequence continues at coordinate 20,280 of NZ_VBZC01000051.1, read as the reverse complement.
GGCCGGACGCTCGGCATCGTGGGCGAGTCGGGCTCGGGCAAGTCCGTCACCAACCTGGCCGTCCTCGGCCTCCACGACCCCGAACACACCGCCCTCGACGGGGAGATCCTGCTCGACGGCAAGGAGCTGCTGACCGCCACCGAACGGGAGCTGGAGCGGCTGCGCGGCAACAAGATGTCCATGATCTTCCAGGACGCGCTGGCCTCGCTGTCGCCGTACCACACGATCGGCACACAGATCGGCGAGACGTACCGCAAGCACACCGGCGCCTCCAGGCGGGAGGCCCGGGCGCGGGCGGTCGACATGCTGCGGCGGGTCGGTATCCCGACGCCGGACCTGCGCGTGGACGACTACCCGCACCAGTTCTCCGGCGGTATGCGCCAGCGCGCGATGATCGCGATGGCGCTGGTCTGCGACCCGGAGCTGCTGATCGCGGACGAGCCGACCACCGCGCTCGACGTGACCGTGCAGGCGCAGATCATGGACCTGCTCAAGGCCCTTCAGCAGGAGTTCGGCACGGCGATCGTCTTCATCACGCACGACCTGGGCGTCATCGCGGACATCGCCGACGACGTACTGGTGATGTACGGGGGCCGGTCTGTGGAGCAGGGCAGCAAGAAGGAGGTGCTGCGCGACCCCCAGCACCCGTACACCCTCGGGCTGTTGGGATCGATGCCGAGCCTCGACGGACCGGTGGACGTGCCGCTCTCCCCCATCCCCGGCTCACCGCCCTCCCTCCTCAACCCGCCGTCCGGCTGCCGCTTCCACCCTCGGTGCGCCTTCATGGAGAAGGTCGACGGCGGACGGTGCACCTCGGTGCAGCCGGTGCTCGAGGTCGCGGACGGACGCGGTACGGCCTGCCACCTCGACCCCGGGCAGCGCCGGGAGCTCTTCGCCGACTTCGCCACGGCCCGCGCCCTCTGACGCACACGCCGACCGACGCACGAGAGACGGAACTTCACCACCATGAGCAGCTCCACCCCCCTCCTCCAGGTCAGCGGGCTGACCAAGCACTTCCCGATCCACGGCGGCTTTCCGATCAAACGGAAAGTGGGCGCCGTACAGGCCGTCGACGGGATCGACCTGCGGGTCGCCGAGGGCGAGAGCCTGGGGCTGGTCGGCGAGTCCGGCTGCGGGAAATCGACCACGGGCCGGCTCATCACCCGCCTCCTGGAGCCCACGATCGGCACCATCTCGTACCGTGGCCAGGACATCACGCACGCCTCGCGCAAGCAGCTCGCCCCCGTGCGGTCCGAGATCCAGATGATCTTCCAGGACCCGTACTCCTCGCTGAACCCCCGGCAGACCGTCGGCAGCATCATCAAGTCGCCGATGGAGGTCAACGGCATCGAGCCGGACGGCGGCCGCGAGAAGCGCGTACGGGAACTGCTGGAACTCGTCGGTCTCAACCCCGAGCACTACAACCGCTTCCCGCACGAGTTCTCCGGCGGTCAGCGCCAGCGCATCGGCGTGGCCCGCGCCCTGGCACTGAATCCGAAGCTGATCGTGGCGGACGAGCCGGTGTCCGCCCTGGACGTGTCGATCCAGGCGCAGGTCGTCAATCTCCTTCAGGAGCTGCGGAAGGAGCTGGGGATCGCGTTCGTCTTCATCGCCCACGACCTGGCCGTCGTACGGCACTTCTCGGAGCGCGTGGCCGTCATGTACCTCGGCAGGATCGTGGAGATCGCGGACCGGGCGGACCTGTACGAGAACCCGCGCCACCCGTACACCCGCGCGCTGCTGTCCGCGGTCCCCGAGGCGACGGCGGACGACGCGCCGGCCCGTGAGCGCATCCGCCTGGCGGGAGACGTTCCCTCACCCATCAGCCCGCCCTCGGGCTGCCGCTTCCGCACACGCTGCTGGAAGGCGCAGGACAGGTGCGCCGCGCATGCCCCGCCCCTGGTCCGGGCCGAGGGCAACAGCGCGGGTCACCTGACGGCCTGCCACTACCCGGAGACGGCACGGCCGCCGGAGGACGGCTGATCCAGGTCCAGCTCGCCCACGACCTGGTCATCGCTCATCTCGCCGGTGCGACGGAATCCGAGCCTCAGGTAGAACCGCTCGGGCCCGCCCTCTCCCTGCGCCCAGGTCACCGTGACGCGCGACTGACCGCGCCTGCGGACCTCCTCGCACACGGCCTCCACCGCGAAGCGGCCGTATCCGCGGCCCTGTCGGCCATCGGCGATGTTGAGCCGCCAGAGCCCGTAGCGGAGCCGGTCCCCCGGATCGTCCGGATCGAAGCGCACGTCGAAGAAGGCCATGACGAACCCCACGAGTTCATCACCGTCGAAGATCAGGCGCGGCCAGGCGGTTTCGGGCCGGACATAGGCCTCGGCCAGGGACTTCACGACCGGGGACACGAAGCGTTCTTGGTCGGGACGCACCCTCAGCGCGCACGCGGCGTCGACGTTCGCCGGGGTCACCTTCTCCAGGCGTACATCCGCCACTCAGCCCAACTCCCCGCGCTCCACGCAGAATTCGTTGCCCTCGGGGTCGGCCAGCACGACCCAGCCCCCGCCGTCCGGCCGCGTGCGGTCGAAGAGCTGCCGTGCGCCGAGGGCGAGCGCCCGCTCGACCTCCTCCGCCCGGGTGCGCCCCTTCGGCTCCAGATCGAAGTGGATGCGGTTCTTCACCGACTTGCCCTCCGGGACCCGCACGAAGAGCAGCGTCGGCCCGCCGTCGGGATCCGCGAGGACCGCCTCCGGGTCCCCCGGCTTGTCGTCGTCGGCCAGGGGAAGCTCCAGCAGCCTGCTCCAGAACAGCCCCAGGTCGTACGGGTCTCCGGTGCAGTCGAAGGTGATGTGCCTGATGCTCAGGGGCAACTGATGTCTCCACACGCCTCGTTGGCCCGCGGCTTCGGCGCGCGGGCACCGCAGCCTAGGCACCTTCGGCGCGCCGAGTCATCCGCTTTTCCTGGGGCAAGGCTCGCGATTCGGCCATGGCCGCACACCGCAACGGCCCGCACACCGCAATGGCCCGCGCCCGGAAGTCCGGGCGCGGGCCGTGCGATTGCCTCTCGGCGCGGACCGGTCAGTCCTGCGCCTCCAGCGCCTTCAGCGCCGGGTCCATCACGACGTCCTCGTCCCGTGCCTCCGTGGTCGGGTCCTCCGGGAAGTGGCAGGCCGTCAGATGACCTTCGCGGTTTCCGGAGAGCTGGATCAGCGGCGGCTCCTGGCTCGCGCACTTGTCCTGCGCCTTCCAGCAGCGCGTACGGAAGCGGCAGCCCGACGGCGGGTGGATCGGCGAGGGTACGTCACCGGCGAGCCGGATGCGCTCCCGGTCCTCGGAGTCCTCGGTCGCGACCTCGGGGACCGCCGACAGCAGGGCGTGGGTGTACGGGTGCCGGGGCCGGTTGTAGATCGAGTCCCGGTCGCCGACCTCCACCACCTTGCCGAGGTACATCACCGCGACGCGGTGCGAGAAGTGGCGCACGATGGCGAGGTCGTGGGCGATGAAGAGGAAGGCGATGCCCAGCTCCTGCTGGACCTTCTGCAGCAGGTTGACGACCTGCGCCTGGATCGACACGTCCAGGGCGGACACCGGCTCGTCCGCCACGATCAGCTTCGGATTCAGTGCCAGGGCGCGGGCCACGCCGATGCGCTGGCGCTGACCGCCGGAGAACTCGTGCGGGAAGCGGTTGTAGTGCTCGGGGTTGAGACCGACGAGTTCCAGCAGTTCCCGTACGCGCTTCTCGCGGCCGCCGTCCGGCTCGATGCCGTTGACCTCCATCGGCGACTTGATGATGCTGCCGACGGTCTGCCGGGGGTTCAGCGAGGAGTACGGGTCCTGGAAGATCATCTGGATCTCGGAGCGGACCGGCGCGAGCTGCCTGCGCGAGGCGTGCGTGATGTCCCGGCCCGCGTAGGTGATCTTGCCGGCGGTCGGCTCCAGGAGGCGGGTGATGAGCCGGCCCGTGGTCGACTTGCCGCAGCCGGACTCGCCGACCAGGCCGACGCTCTCGGCCACGCCGACGGTCAGGTCGATCCCGTCGACGGCCTGCACGGCGCCCACTTTCCGTTTGATCGGAAAGCCGCCGTAGATCGGGAAGTGCTTGGTCAGGCCCTCGACCGCGAGGAGCGTCTCGGCCGACGTACCGGTGGAGCCCTGTTGTGCGGGGAGGGTGAGGTTGTCGCTCATGACTCGGTTCTCCCTAGCGCAGCCGGGGCTGGATCTGGTCGATGAAGATGGTCTGCTTCTGCTCCGCCGTCAGATGGCACGCGGCGGCGCGCCCCTCGGCCAGCGACGGCCGCTCGTCGGTGCAGCGGCTGCCCTCCACCTCGTCCTTGAAGGCACAGCGCGGGTGGAAGGGGCAGCCGGAGGGCGGGTTGAGCAGGGAGGGCGGAGTGCCGGGGATCGGCGTCAGCTCCTCGTGGATGTCGCCGTCCAGGCGCGGCATGGAGCTGAGCAGGCCCCAGCTGTACGGGTGCTTCGGCGAGCGGAGGACGTCACTGACGCTGCCCCGCTCGACGGCCCGGCCCGCGTACATCACCAGCAGGTCGTCGGCCATGTTCGAGATGACGCCGAGGTCGTGGGTGATGAAGATGATCGCCGTACCGAACTCCTGCTGCAGATCCTTGAGCAGGTCCAGGATCTGCGCCTGCACGGTCACGTCGAGCGCGGTGGTCGGCTCGTCCGCGATCAGCAGGTCGGGGTCGCACATCAGCGCCATGGCGATCATCGCGCGCTGGCGCATACCGCCGGAGAACTGGTGCGGGTAGTCGTCGAAGCGCATCTCGGGCTGCGGGATGCCGACCTTCTCCAGCATCTGGACCGCCCGGTCCTTCGCCTCCTTCTTGGAGGCGCCGTTGTGCTTCATGAACGGTTCGGAGAGCTGCCGGCCCACGGTGTAGTACGGCGAGAGTGCCGTCAGCGGGTCCTGGAAGATCATCGCCATCTTGTTTCCACGGAGCTTCTCCAGTTCCTTCTCCGTGGCCGTGACGAGCTCCTTGCCGTCGAGGACGATCTCGCCGTCGACGGTGGTGGTCCTGGGGTTGTGCAGGCCCAGGATCGTCAGGTTGGTGACGGACTTGCCCGAGCCCGACTCGCCCACGATGCCCAGGGTCTTGCCGCGCTCGACGTCGAAGGAGAGTCCGTCGACCGCCTTGACGATGCCGTCCTCGGTGGAGAACTGCACCTTCAGATCGCGGACCGAGAGAAAGCTCTCCGGCCCGGTCGGAGCCGGGGCGTCCGAGGTCTTGGTCAGTGTGGTCACGGTGGTTCGTTCTTCCTAGGAGAGCCGGACGCGCGGGTCGACGTACGCGTACACGATGTCGGCGAGGATGTTCAGGATCAGGATGAAGAAGGCCCCGAACAGCATGACGCCCATCGTCAGCGGGAGGTCCTTGTGGAGCGCGCCGTCCACGGCGAGACGGCCGATTCCCTGCAGGGAGAAGGTCAGTTCGGTGACCACGGCGCCGCCCAGCAGGGCACTGAGGTCGATGCCGAGGATGGTGACGATGGGGATGAGCGAGCCGCGCCAGGCGTAGCGGAAGAAGACGTACTTCTGCGACATGCCCTTGGCGCGGGCGGTGCGGACGTGGTCCTCGGCGAGCTGCTCGATCATGGAGGCGCGCGCCATACGCGTGTACTGCGCGGTGAAGATGGTGGACATCACGACCATGGGGATGGACAGTCCGACGAACCAGCCGATCGGGTCCTCGGTGATGGGGACGTACTTGGGGTCCTCCATCCAGCCCGTGCTGTACACGAGGACCGTCAGCGCGATCGGGCCGAGGAAGTAGATCTGGAACGAGCTGAGCACCATGGACGCGCCCGTGGCGACCTTGTCCACCATCGACCCGCGTTTGTAGGCGGCGAGCATGCCGGCGCCGAGGCCGACGACCAGGAAGACGACCATGGAACCGGCGGTCATCGTGAGGGTCAGCGGGAAGCGGTCCAGGATGGTGTCCCAGACCATGTCGCCCGAGTAGAAGGACTGCCCGAGGCACGGAGCGGCACAGTGGCCGTCGGGGAAGTCACGCCCCGTCACGATGCCGGACATGAAGTCCCAGAACTGCTGGGCGATCGGCAGGTTGAGGCCGAGTGCCTCACGGATGGACTCCAGCCTCGCGGGTGAGCAGTCCTTGCCACAGGCCAGGGAAGCGTAGTCGGACGGCGCGGCGACGAAGAGGAAGAACGTGGTGGCGCCGATGAGGAACAAGGTCAGGGCGGCGCCGACCGTGCGCCGGATGATGAACTGAAGCATGGCGGGGAGGCTGCTCTCTGCGGAGGCGATGGGGGCGGTGTCACGGAACCGCGGGGGTGCGCTCCGCCTGGTGCGCACCCCCGCAATCAGCCGTAGAGAGTTACGACTTCAGGAACAGTCGGGTGACGTCGATGTAGCTCGACTCGGTGCTGTAGCGGGCACCGCCGATGTTCGAACCGTAGAGCTGGAACTGCTTGGAGTACCAGAGCGGCGCGGCCGGGTTGATCTTCTCCAGGATGTAGTGGTGCGCTTCCTTCCACGTCTTCGCGGCCTCGGTCGGCTCCTGGCCCAGGGCCTTCTTGATGAGCTCCTGGACCTTCGGGTCGTTGACGTGGGAGTAGTTCGGCGAACCGTCGGCGACCTGGTCACCGTCGTAGATCGGCGTGACGACCGTGCCCGGCGACGGCCAGTCCTGGCCCCAGCCGGTGATGTACATGTCGTACGGGTTGTCGAGCTTGCCGATCTGCTCGGTGAAGCTCGCCGCGTCGACCTCCTTGGCGACGACCGTGATGCCGACCTTGCTCAGCGCGTCCTCGAGGGCGACCTTGCGCTTCTGCTCGAGCTCGCTGCTGCGGTAGGCGAAGACGAGCTTCTTCTCGGCGGCCGGAACGCCCTTCAGGAGCTCCTTCGCCTTCGCGATGTTGCCGCTCGGCGTCTTCAGGCGGCCGTACGGGTCGTACTTCGGCTCGTAGCCCGGCAGGGTCGGGGCGAACAGGTTCGGGGCCACGTCACCGCCGTACGCGCCGCCCTCACCGGCGATCAGCGACTTGGAGTTCACCGCGTAGGTGACGGCGTCGCGGACCTTCTTGTTCTTGACCCGGTCCAGGTTGAAGTTCAGCGTCATGACGTAGGGCTGGTAGCCCTTGATCGTGCGCTTGTTGACCTCGGGCGTCTTGATGACGTCCTGGATCTTGGTGGACTCGACGGCGCCGGTGAGCTGGATGGCGTTCTTGGCGGCGCCCTGGTCGGCGATCAGCCGGCTGGTCTGGGTCGACTCGGTGACACCGAAGTCGAAGTTCCAGCCGTCCACGTACTGGTTGCGCACGGAGTCGGTCTTCGGGTCCCAGTTCTCGTTCTTCACGAGCTTGAGGGTCTTGCCGACCTTGTACTCGGCGATCTTGTACGGGCCGCTCGAGACCGGGGCCTTGTCGTACTTCGCCTTCGTGTCGGTCGCCTCCGGCACGACGGTGTAGCCCGGCATGGCCAGCGTCTGCGGCAGGTCGGGCTGCGGCGCCTTGAAGTGGAAGATGACGGTCTTGTCGTCCGGGGTCTCCAGGACGTCGTCCGGCAGGTGCTTCTTGCCGAAGCCGCCGTCCGGCAGCGCCTTGCGGTATTTCGGGCCGCTCAGCCAGGTCTGCAGGTAGGTCGGACCATCGAAGATGAACTCCGCGTACTGACGCTCGACGGTGTGGCGGATGTCGGCCGAGGTGATCGCCTTGCCGTTCTCGTCCTTGACGCCGTCCTTGAGCGTGAACTTCCAGGTCTTGCCGCCGTCGGACGACGTGCCCGAGTCGGTCGCGAGGTCACCCACGACCGAGACGTTGCCCTTGCCGTCCTCCTGGAAGTTGGTCAGCCCGCGGAAGAGCAGGTTGGCGACCTGGCCGGCGTCGGAGACGTAGATCTGACCCGGGTCCAGGTGGGAGAGACCCGCCTCCTGGTAGACCTGGATGGTGCCGCCCGCCTTGGCGCCGGGCACCTCCGCGGCCGGGCCGGTCGACGCCTTGGCGTCGCCATAGGTGACGGCCTTCGACTGGACCGCGGCCTCCTTCTGGTCCTTCTTGGAGTCCTTGTCAGAGCTGCTGCCCTTGTTCTCCGAGCATCCGGTCAGGGCGAGGGAGCCGGCCGCGATCGCGACCACAATGGCCTGCCCTCTGCGCGAGTTGAACGACTTCATGAGGCGTATGCACCTACCTGTCGGTTGTTATCCATGAGTACTGCCTGACGCGGCTGGTAGGCCGACGCGGGGGCGGCAGCCACCCCCCACCAATGGACGGTTCAGCGCCCGGACTTGGGGTCGAAGGCGTCCCGGACGGAGTCTCCGAGAAGGTTGAAACACAGGACGAAGACCACCAGTGCCAAGCCCGGGAAGAACATGAACGCCGGGTCCTGCTCGGCGTACTTGGCTCCGGCGGCGAACAAGCGCCCCCAGTCCGGGGTCGGTTCGACGAAGCCGACACCCGCGAAGGAGAGGAACGCGATGGTGAGAATCGTGCTGGGCAGCTGGTACGTGAACTGCACCAGGATCGGCGAGACGACGTTGGGCAGGATCTCCTTGCGGACGATCCGCCAGGGGGAGGCTCCCGAGACCTTGGCCGCCTCCACGAACTCCCGCTCGCGCAGGGACAGCACGGTGGAGCGGACCAGTCGCGCCATACCCATCCAGCCCAGCAGCCACAGCACGATCAGGATCGCCAACGCGCGGAAGTATGTGGGGGTTTCTTCCTGCGGGTCGACGAAGAACGCGGTCACCACGGGCATGAAGGCGATGAAGAAGAGCTGCTGCGGGAAGGCCAGGAAGAAGTCGGTGACCCGGCCGATCCAGTAGTCGGTCCTGCCGCCGAAGTAGCCGCCGATCAGACCGATGACCACACCACTGACCACCAGCAGCACGGTCACGCCCAGCGCCATGAACAGCGAGGTGCGCATGCCGTACAGCAGCATGGCGAACAGGTCGCGGCCGTACTGCGGTTCGACGCCGAACCAGTGCTCCCCGGACACACCGCCGAGGTAGCCCAGCGGAAGTCCGAAATCGTCCAGCACCGGCTGGTCCGCGTACGTCGGGTCCTGTCCGTACAGGGTGTACGGGTTCGTCCCGCTCAGCGAGGTGATCACCGGCGCGAGCAGCGCGATGACGAAGTAGGAAATCACTACCCCGGCACAGAACATGCCGGTACGGTCTCGCCTGAAGCGCTGCCACATCAGCTGACCGGGGGAACGGCCCTCAAGCTTCTTGGGCTTCGCGACCTCGGTCGTCGACGCAAGGTCGGGGTCCAAGGCGACCGTTGACCCGGAGCCCTCGGCCTTGGTTGGACTGGTCATGTGTGTTCTTCCCCCGGGGGATGGAGAGTTGAGCGCAGCACAGATACCGGCGGGTTCTGTGGTTTGGGGGAACTTTCGCCAAGGGAATCAACGCGCGTCAAGTGCGCAGAGCATAGGGATCTCCCTACCGTCCATATTTTGAGCAAAAATTGCAAAGATTGACACCTGGTCGCGCTTGACAGGTGAAAACTGATTCCCCCAAAACGGACATACGTGTCGTCATTTCTGTTTACATGTCCGAAACTTGATCGCCGCGTCACCGGTATCCGAACACGGCTTCACAGGCCCTGCACAGTCAACCGAACTGATCACGCCAGTGCTCCCGCCCGCGGGCACGCCACAGACCCGGCTCCCGCGAGGGAGAGCCGGGTCTGCGCTGCTCAGTGAGGGGGCGTCAGCCGTGCTTGGCGCGGCTCGCGGCACGGGCGCGCTCGCGGGCGTCCAGGTTCACCTTGCGGATGCGAACGGCCTCGGGGGTGACCTCGACGCACTCGTCGTCGCGGCAGAACTCCAGCGACTGCTCCAGCGAGAGCTTGCGCGGCGGGACGATCGACTCGGCCACATCGGCCGTGGAAGACCGCATGTTGGTGAGCTTCTTCTCCTTGGTGATGTTCACGTCCATGTCGTCGGAGCGCGAGTTCTCACCGACGATCATGCCCTCGTACACCTCGGTGCCCGGCTCCACGAAGAGCACGCCGCGCTCCTGAAGGTTCGTCATCGCGAACGCGGTGACGGCGCCGGAGCGGTCGGCCACCAGTGAACCGTTGTTACGGGTCTGGAGGTTGCCGAACCACGGCTCGTGGCCCTCGTGGATCGAGTGCCCGATACCCGTGCCTCGGGTGCTGGTCAGGAACTCCGTACGGAAGCCGATCAGACCGCGGGACGGCACCACGAACTCCATACGAACCCAACCCGAGCCGTGGTTGGACATGTTGTCCATCCGGCCCTTGCGGACGCCCATGAGCTGCGTGACCGCGCCCATGTGCTCCTCGGGGACGTCGATCGTCATACGCTCGACCGGCTCGTGCAGCTTGCCGTCGACCTCCTTGGTGACCACCTGCGGCTTGCCGATGGTCAGCTCGAAGCCTTCCCGGCGCATGGTCTCGACGAGGATCGCCAGCGCGAGCTCACCACGGCCCTGGACCTCCCATGCGTCCGGACGCTCGGTGTCGAGCACGCGGAGCGAGACGTTACCGATCAACTCGCGGTCGAGGCGGTCCTTGACCTGGCGGGCAGTGACCTTGCGGTCCTTGACGGCGGACTTGGCGTCCGCGCCCTTGCCGGTACCGCCGCGGCCGACCAGCGGCGAGGTGTTCGTACCGATGGTCATGGAGATCGCGGGCTCGTCGACCGTGATCAGCGGCAGCGCGATGGGGTTCTCGGGGTCGGCGAGGGTCTCGCCGATCATGATGTCCGGGATACCGGCGACGGCGCAGATGTCGCCCGGCCCGGCCATCTCGGCGGGCTTGCGGGTGAGCGCCTCGGTCATCATCAGCTCGCTGATGCGTACGTTGGCGACGGAGCCGTCACGCTTGATCCAGGCGACCGTCTGCCCCTTGCGCAGCTCGCCCTGCTCGACGCGGAGCAGCGCGATACGGCCGAGGAAGTTGTCGGCGTCCAGGTTGGTGACATGCGCCTGGAGAGGGGCCGACTCGTCGTACGTCGGGGCCGGTACGTGCTCCAGGATCGTGGTGAAGAACGGCTCCAGGCTGTCACTGTCGGCCGGGACGGTGCCGTCCGCCGGCTTGGTCAGCGAGGCGACGCCGTCACGGGCGCAGGCGTAGACGATCGGGAACTCGATCTGGTCCTCGTCGGCGTCCAGGTCCAGGAAGAGGTCGTACGCCTCGTTCACGACGTCGTCGATACGGGAGTCCGGGCGGTCCGTCTTGTTGATGCACAGGATGACGGGCAGGCGGGCCTGCAGGGCCTTGCGCAGCACGAAGCGGGTCTGCGGCAGCGGGCCCTCGGAGGCGTCCACGAGCAGGACGACCGCGTCGACCATCGACAGACCGCGCTCGACCTCGCCGCCGAAGTCGGCGTGGCCGGGGGTGTCGATGATGTTGATCGTGACGACGTCGCCGCCCTGCTTCGGGTGGTACTTCACCGCCGTGTTCTTGGCCAGGATCGTGATGCCTTTCTCACGCTCCAGGTCGTTCGAGTCCATCATGCGGTCGTCGAGCGACTCGGCGGCGTGCGCGGCGAAGGCACCCGCCTGCTTGAGCATGGCGTCGACCAGGGTCGTCTTGCCGTGGTCGACGTGGGCGACGATGGCGACGTTGCGGATGTCGTGGCGCGTGGCCATAGTGAGGCGCTTCTCCCGGAGTGAGTGAACGGCCGACGCGTACATCTGTGTTACGCGGGCCCTGCCGGGCTGGACATGCCACGGCCTTACCCCATCGTACGGGGACGCTGCCGCTGGGGCCGAACCGGGCGGGACGAGGTCGTTCTCACACCGCGGGCCGGTGGGGCCGGTCGCGCCCACGCGGCGGAGCCGCATATGTCACAGCGCCGCGCCCCTGACGGGGCGCGGTGCCTGCTCAGGAAGACGGGCCGGCCTGCGGCTTCGCGCCCTTCTTCAGGAAGCCCATGTCCTCGTAGATCGGGGTCTGGAAGCCGAAGGCGCCCGCGTTGGCGAGTTTCGGGCGGACGGCTGTCAGCTGGGGGCGCTGATAGAGGGGAATCGAACCGGCGGCGGCCCAGATGCGGGCGTCGGCCTTGCGGATCAGGGCCCGGGACTGCTCGGCGTCCAGCTCGGCGATGGCCTCGTCGAAGAGCTGGTCGACCCGATCGGTGCCGACCCGGGTGTAGTTCTGCTCGACGTTCAGGGAGCCGTCCGCGGCGGGGACCGGCTTGGCGTAGATGGGCCGGGCGTCGGTGGCCGGGAAGGCGGACGCGGGCCAGGAGTAGAGCGCCAGGTCGTACTCCCCCGACGCGATGTGGTCCTGGAAGTAGCTCTCGTCCGCGACCTTGGAGAACTCCGTACGGATGCCGATGCGCCCCAGCATCCGCGAGATGCGCTCGGCGACCGCGCGCAGCGGTTCCGTTCCCGGGCCGGACGGAAGCACGAAGCGGAGCGACAGCGCCTTGCCGTCCTTGGCGAGGGGCGCGGCCTTGGGGCCCGCCGGGGCGGCCGTGCCCCTCGGCGCGTACGCCCCCGCCGGCGCTCCACCTTCTTTGCGCCATTCCTTCCCGTCCTGGGCCTGCCTCTTCTCCTCGCTCCCCTTCTCCGCCTCCCGCGCCTCTGTCCTGGACTCGTGCTCGGACTGGCTGGTCCGCTCCTGCTCGGCCAGCACGGCGGCCTGGCCGAGCAGCGCCCGCCGCAGCTCGGTCATGGGAGCGGGCGCGAGAACGAGGGAGCCGGCGGCGGCACCGGGCTTGTGGTCGCTGTCGCCACGGGAGCCGGAGCCTTCGGTGTGGGAGCGGCCTGGTGCCAGGTCGTACGCCTCGCCCGGTTTCCCGTCCTCGCCGACGATGTACGTACCCTCGTCGGTCTCGGAGTCGTCCGGCTTCTCGGAAGCCTCGCTCCCGGAGCCGTCCGGCTTCTTGGAGGCCTCGCCGCCGGCCGCGTCCGCCGGCTTCTTCTCCTTGACGGGTCCGCCCCGTACCCACCCCGCGTCGGACAGCAGCGCCTGCGCCTGTGCGGTGTCCTGGCTGCCGAGCGCGGCACTGTTGTCGGCGTAGCCGGGCTGTCCGGCGAGCGCGAGATGGCTGCCTACGGGTTCGGCGGGCAGGCCGAGCGGCTTGAGCACCACCCGGGCGAGCTCACGCCGGTCGAGGGCGCGGGCCACGGCACGGCGGACGCGCTCGTCGGCGAGCGGGCCCTGGGCGCCGTTCAGCGCGAGCTGTGTGTAGGCGGGTTCGAGGGACTTGCGGACCACGAAAGCGCGCAGGGCCGACTGCTCGTCGGCGTACTTCGCGATCGCCTTGCCCCGCTTCTCGCGGACGGCCATCTCTTCCTCGGCCGCCTTGGCGTCTGAACCGTGCGCGATCGCCCAGGAGCGCAGCGCCTTGCCGGGCGTGAGCGCGGCGCCGGGGCCGTGGGCGAGCGGGGCGCCTTCGCCGGCCGCCTTGTCGCGGGCGGCCAGGGTGATGCGCCGCGCCTGTGCGGGGTCGATCTCGGCCAGATCGATCCGGCCGTCGGCGAGCGCTTCGGTGCGCTTCGCCCTCGGCACGGCGCGCAGCACCAGCTCGGAGAGCTTGGCACGGTCGCCCCACCAGCGCGGGTTCCGCTTCAGCGTGACATCACCGGCCTTGCGGTCGATCTCGTCGATCACGAAGGGGCCGGCGGTGACCTTCAGCTTGCGGCGGGCCCCGTCGTTGAACGTGTCCGGGGAGCCCATGATGTCCTTCGGGTACAGCGGCGAGAACAGCGACCGCCAGTCCGCGTACGGCTTGCTGAAGGTGACCCGTACCTCGAGGTCGTCGGCGCCGCGCTCGATCTTCTCGATGCGGTCGTACCCGGCGTTGCGGGCCGTCCAGTACGCGGTGTCCTTGCCGGACAGGGCGCGCCACTGGGCGACGAAGTCGGCGGCGCCGATCTCGCGGCCGTCGCTCCAGACGGCCTGCTGGTTGAGCTTGTAGAGCACGACCTGCTTGGGCTCGCGCTTGACGACCTTCGCGGACTCCAGGTAGTCGGGGTTGCGCTCGGGGCGCCCCGCCCTGTCGAGCCGGTACATGGAGGGCAGGACCGCGCCCGCGATCCGGGAGGTGGTCTCGTCGGCGTCCGCCTGGAAGGTGTTGAGGGTCTCCGGGACAGCGTCCACGGCCCAGCGCACGGTGCCGCCGTCGGCGATCAGGGCGCGCCCGGCGGGCGCGATGTCCTGGCCCGCGGTGGGCCGGCCGGCCTTGTCCTCCTCCTCCGCGCTGCAGGCGGCGAGAGCCGGCACCGCGAGCACGCCCGCCGTGAGGAACGCGACCGAGCGCATCACGGCGCGCGGTCCGACGCGGTCGTGGGACATGACTGGTACCTCCGGGGCGCTGTGATCCGATTTGGTGGGCTAGATCACACTTGTCCGTATAATGAAGTTGATCAGATGTATCGCCCCACTGAAGGGGGCAGCTCCGGAAAACGGGTGACGACACGGCGACGGAGTGAGAAAAGCCACCCATCTGGCCCACAAAAGGCGAGTGAGCCGAAGGGGCGCGCGCTCAGGGCGCGTGATGGGTGACACGAGCTGTTAATCCATGCAGATCCCTTCCCAGGGGGCGATGTGACGCGCGACACTCGCAGGCGCATGAACGTTGACGCCTTGGACCGCAGGGTCCGCGGAAGTGAGGGCAAGTCATGTCCGTGCACGATGACCTGACAACCGTCCAGCGCTGTCTCGACGACCTCTTCCGGTCCGTGGGTCGCCTGGAACAGCAGATCGGTGGCGGTCTGGAGATGCGCCGCGTGCGCACCGACGCCGACCACCTGCGCGAGAGCGTCGCGCTGCTGCGCGACGCCGCCCCCGGGATGTCCACATCGCGGCGGCCCGACCTCGTCCCCATCCCCGACACCCCGTACGACAACACTCTGTGGACGGACTCGGACGACGAGGGTCTCGGCGCCCGCGACCGGCACGCACCCTGATCCGACTGGAGTCCACACCCTTGGCCACTGGTACGGAACCCCATCTGAACAGCGGCGGTGTAAGAACACCGACACGCGCCGCGATCGACCGCCCGCATCTGCGGACCGACCGCTGGTGGCTGGCGCCCGCCGTCACCGCGGCCGGGCTGCTGGCCTTCGTCGTCTACTCGACGTGGCGGGCGTTCGCGAACACCGACTACTACGCGGCGCCCTACGTCTCGCCGTTCTACTCGCCCTGCCTGGCGGAGAACTGCGAGCCGATGAGGAGCGGCCCGAACTGGGAGATCTTCGGCGGCTGGTGGGGTCTGTCCCCGGCCCTGCTCATCCTGATCTTCCCGCTCGGCTTCCGGCTGACCTGCTACTACTACCGCAAGGCCTACTACCGGGGCTTCTGGGCCTCGCCCCCGGCCTGCGCGGTCGCCGAGCCGCACAAGAAGTACACCGGCGAGACCCGCTTCCCGCTGATCCTGCAGAACATCCACCGGTACTTCTTCTACGCCGCGCTCCTGGTCGCGTGCATCCTCACGTACGACACCGTGCTCGCCTTCCGCGACGAGCACTACGAGTGGGGACACATGGGTGTGGGCACCCTGGTTTTCCTGGTCAACATCGTGCTGATCTGGGCGTACACGCTCTCGTGCCACTCCTGCCGGCACATCGTCGGCGGCCAGCTCAAGCACTTCTCCAAGCATCCTGTGCGCTACCGCATGTGGCAGTGGGTCGGGAAGCTCAACGCCCGTCACATGCAGCTCGCCTGGGTGTCGCTGGTGAGCGTGGCGCTCGCCGACTTCTACGTGTACCTGGTCGCGTCCGGCGCCTTTGACGATCCGAGGTTGTTCTGATGTCCGTTGTGGATCGGCAGGAGTGGGACGTCGTCGTGGTCGGCGCGGGCGGCGCCGGCCTCAGGGCCGCCATCGAGGCGCGGGAGCGGGGCGCGCGTACGGCCGTGATCTGCAAGTCCCTGTTCGGCAAGGCGCACACCGTGATGGCCGAGGGCGGCATCGCGGCGGCGATGGGCAACGTAAACGCCGGGGACAACTGGCAGGTCCACTTCCGCGACACCATGCGTGGCGGGAAGTTCCTCAACCAGTGGCGGATGGCCGAACTGCACGCGCAGGAGGCCCCGGACCGCGTGTGGGAGCTGGAGACCTGGGGCGCCCTCTTCGACCGTACGAAGGACGGACGGATCTCGCAGCGGAACTTCGGCGGGCACGAGTACCCGCGCCTCGCGCACGTCGGCGACCGTACGGGACTGGAGCTGATCCGCACGCTCCAGCAGAAGATCGTCTCGCTCCAGCAGGAGGACAAGAAGGAGACCGGTGACTACGAGTCGCGCCTGAAGGTCTACCAGGAGTGCACGGTCACCAGGATCCTGAAGGACACCGCGTCCGACAGCGGCTCCGGCACGGGCCGCGTCTCGGGCGCCTTCTGCTACGACCGCGAGACCGGGCGCTTCTTCGTCCTGGAAGCCCCTTCGGTGGTGATCGCCACCGGGGGCATCGGCAAGTCCTTCAAGGTGACGTCGAACTCGTGGGAGTACACGGGTGACGGGCACGCGCTGGCGCTGCTGGCCGGGGCTCCCCTGCTGAACATGGAGTTCGTGCAGTTCCATCCGACGGGCATGGTCTGGCCGCCGTCCGTGAAGGGCATCCTCGTCACGGAGTCCGTGCGCGGCGACGGCGGGGTGCTGCAGAACTCCGAGGGCAAGCGGTTCATGTTCGACTACATCCCGGACGTCTTCAAGGAGAAGTACGCCGAGTCCGAGGAGGAGGGCGACCGCTGGTACGAGGACCCGGACAACAACCGGCGCCCGCCCGAGCTGCTGCCGCGTGACGAGGTGGCGCGGGCCATCAACGCCGAGGTCAAGGCGGGGCGCGGTTCCCCGCACGGCGGGGTCTTCCTGGACGTGTCGAAGCGCATGCCCGCCGAGGTCATCCGGCGCCGGCTGCCCTCCATGTACCACCAGTTCAAGGAGCTCGCGGACGTCGACATCACCGCCGAGGCGATGGAGGTCGGGCCGACCTGTCACTACGTGATGGGCGGTATCGCGGTCGAGTCGGACACGGCGGCGGCGCGCGGTGTGCCGGGGCTGTTCGCGGCCGGCGAGGTCGCGGGCGGCATGCACGGCTCCAACCGGCTCGGCGGCAACTCGCTCTCCGACCTGCTGGTCTTCGGCCGACGGGCGGGTCTGCACGCCGCCCAGTACGCCGCGGGGCTCGCCGAGGGGCGCCCCGCCGTGGACGACGTCGAGGTCGACGCGGCGGCCGCGGAGGCGTTGCGGCCGTTCTCGGCGGAGGAGGGGCCGCAGGCCGGCGCGGAGGCCGGGCGGCCGCCCGAGAACCCGTACACCCTCCACCAGGAACTCCAGCAGACCATGAACGACCTGGTCGGCATCATCCGCCGGGAGGCGGAGATGGAGGCGGCCTTGGAGAAGCTGGCGGAGCTGCGCGTACGGGCGCGGCGGGCCGGCGTCGAGGGGCACAGGCAGTTCAATCCGGGCTGGCATCTCGCCCTCGACCTGCGCAACATGCTGCTCGTCAGCGAGTGCGTGGCGCGGGCCGCGCTGGAGCGTACGGAGTCGCGGGGCGGCCATACCCGCGAGGACCATCCGACGATGGAGCGGGAGTGGCGGCGTCTCAATCTGCTGTGCCGCCTGGCCGACCCCACGGGTGAGCTGGCGGCCGCGGACCCGGTGCGCGGCCAGATCCGTCTCGCCCGGGAGACCACCGAGCCCATCCGCCCCGACCTGCTCGCCCTCTTCGAGAAGGAGGAGCTGGTCAAGTACCTCGCCGAAGAGGAGCTGTACGAGTGAGCAGCTATGAGGCCCACTTCAAGGTGTGGCGTGGGGACGTCTCGGGCGGTGGCCTGGAGGACTTCAAGATCGAGGTCAACGACGGCGAGGTGGTGCTGGACATCATCCACCGGCTCCAGGCGACCCAGACACCGGACCTGGCCGTGCGGTGGAACTGCAAGGCGGGCAAGTGCGGTTCGTGTTCCGCGGAGATCAACGGGCGGCCACGGCTGATGTGCATGACGCGTATGTCGATCTTCGGGCGGGAGGAGACCATCACGGTGACTCCCCTGCGGGCCTTTCCCGTGGTCCGTGATCTCGTCACCGACGTCGGCTTCAACTACACGAAGGCGCGGGAGGTGCCGTCCTTCGTGCCGCCCGCCGATCTCGGTCCCGGCGAGTACCGCATGATGCAGGAGGACGTGGACCGCTCTCAGGAGTTCCGCAAGTGCATCGAGTGCTTCCTGTGCCAGGACACGTGCCATGTCGTCCGCGACCACGAGGAGAACAAGACGGCGTTCGCGGGCCCGCGCTTCCTGATGCGCGTCGCCGAACTGGACATGCACCCCCTGGACGCGGCGGCCGAAACGGGGCTGGACCGCAAGACCACCGCCCAGGACGAGCACGGGCTCGGCTACTGCAACATCACCAAGTGCTGCACCGAGGTCTGCCCCGAGGGCATCAAGATCACGGACAATGCGCTGATTCCCTTGAAGGAGCGCGCGGTCGACCGTAAGTACGATCCGCTGGTGTGGCTCGGGTCGAAGATCAGGAGGCGGCAGTCGTAGGGGCTGCGCGGCGGCGGTCGCGGCGGGCGCGGTGCATGAGGGCACCGCCGACGACCAGTCCCGCGCCGCCGATGATGCTGGCGGCGAGCCAGAAGACGGTGGGGCCGGTCAGGGCCAGGGTGATCACCGGGAGGGCGAGAGACACGGCGAGCAGGAGCATGCCCTGCCCCCACAACCGTGGCCGGAACACACGGCGGCGCTCCCACCCCGGCACCCACCCCGTGTGTATGGCGGCGGTGCCGACGGCCGTCATGATCCCCAGGACCAGCCCTTCGGCCAGCCCCGCCGTGTAGTGCCAGTCCATCGTCCGCCGCCCGCCTGTCGTCCGCTCCGTCGTCACCCTGAGAGTGACACGTAGGGGTCCGGATGCTCCAGCAGCGTGAGGGCCCTTTCGATGCTCGCGCGCGTACGCACCCCGGTCGCGGAGCCGCATGCACGGCCATACGCTCCCAAATGTGACGTCTTCCTTGCCCCGGGGCCGAGCGCGACGAAACCCGTCCCACATACCCGTGCGGGTGGCACACGTCGTGGTGGGCGGGATGGTCGGGGTGGCGTGGCTGGTCGTGCCCTGGATGACGGACACGGGTGCGGAGGGGCCGCCGGCGACGGCCGTGAGCACACCGCCGGCGGCGCGTGCGGCCACCCCGGACACCTTCGGCACCGCCGACACACAGGACGCACGGGACACACAGGACACGCAGGACGCACAGGGTATCCAGGGTGTCCAGAACATCCAGGACGGCCGGCACGCCCAGGACGAGGACGGGACGGCCACCGCGGATCTCGTCCTGCCGCTTCTCGCCGCGGGCACGGCGGGTGTGCTCGCGGCGTACGGATACGCCCGGCGCAGGCGGCGCGCACGCACGCGCACGACTCCCGGCGGCGGGCCCCCCGGACCCGTAACGCCCCTCTCCGAATCCGACGTGCGGACCCGGACGCTACTGGTCGAGGTCGACGACAGCGTCCGCACCAGTCAGGAAGAACTCGCCTTCGCCGAGGTTCACTTCGACGCCGAGGCCGTAGAGCCCTTCGTCCGGGCCGTGTGGGACGCCGAGGCCGAGCTGTCGGCCGCCTTCCGGCTGCGGCAGCGGTACGACGAATCCGTGGCGGGCGAGACGCCGGAAAGCGACCCGCTGGAGAGCGACGCGGCCCGGCGGGAGACGCTCCGTGACATCGCCGCGCAGTGTACGGACGCGGGACGACGGCTCGACGCGGAGGCCGCCGCGTTCGACCGGCTGCGCGCCCTGGAGCGCGACACGGGCGCGGCCCTGGACCTCGCGGAGGCCTGCTTCCGGGAGCTGGCCGCCCGTACGGGCGCCGCTGAAGCCGTGCTCGCCGACCTCGGCAGGCGGTACGCCCCGTCCGCCGCCCGACCTGTCATCGGCCACGTCGAACAGGCCAAGGACCGGCTCCTGTTCGCCACGACCCACCTCAACCGGGCCCGGCAGTCCACCGACATGGGCGACCCCTACGGGGCGGCGCCGCATCTGCGGGCCGCCGAGGGCGCCGTGTCCCAGGCCGCGGTGTTCGTGGACGGCGTGGAGCGACTCGCGGCGGCGCTGGCGGCCGCCGTGGAGGCGCTGCCTGTCGCGCTCGCCGGGGCGGAGGCCGCCGTCACCGACGCGGGCGGGCCGCTGGAGCGTACGTCCACCCGGATGCCCGTGGGCGAACTGCGGGCGCTCGTCGCCCATGCCGCGGCGGTCCTGGCCGGCGTACGAGAGGAAATGGCCGCCGGACCGTACGACCCGCTCGATGCCCTCCGTCGCATCGTCCGGGCCACCGCGCCCCTCGGGGCCGGCCGCGCCGACGCCGTCCTGGCCGCGGCCCTGATCACCGCGCGCAGCGCCACCGCCGCCGCGGCCGGCTTCGTCACCACGCACCGGGG
>NZ_VBZC01000050.1:0-70106 GCF_005786655.1 Streptomyces montanus | reverse complement strand
CCGGGCGGCGGGCGCGCGGTGAACGGCTGGACCGTCACGGCGACGGTCGCGCTGGCCGGGGGAGGCGCGGCGGCGGTGTGGGGCGTGGCCACGGGCCCGCTGCGGCGCCGGGTCGTGGCGCAGAACCTGTCCACCACGCTGGCCTGTCCCGCACTGCTCCTGCTCGCCCAGGGCTACCGCAGGCCGTCGTACGTCGATGTCGCCCTGGTCCTCGCCCTCCTGGGCCCCATCGGCACCCTCGTCTTCGCCCGGCTGCTCGCCGAGGACCTCTACGAGGACCCGCCCATCGGCCAGGCGCTCACCTGGGTGGCCGTGGCCTTCTGTGCGGCGGTCGTGTCGGCGGTGTGCGTGGCCACCGGGCCGGGACGGGCGATGGTGAAACTCCTGGTGACCGGCGCGCTGATGATCTGCGGCAGCCTCGTCGCGTCCCGGGCGTTGGCCCGCGGCATGCCCAAGGGCGGTGACCGCCATGAATGACGTGCTGATCGCCGTCACCCTGCTGCTGGTCGCCGCCACCGCGACCGCGGCCGTCGCCGCCCGCGATCCCGTACGTCAGGCTCTGGTCCTCGCGGTGCTCGGTGTCGCGCTGGCCCTGCTGTTCACCGTCCTCCAGGCCCCCGACGTAGCCCTGTCCCAACTCGCCGTCGGATCCGCCCTGACCCCGCTGTTGCTGCTGCTCTCGGTGCGCAAGGTGCGGCGCCGCGGTCAGCGGAAGGGGCGTACGGAGTGAAGAGGGCGTGCGGAGTTCAGGGGCGTACGAAGTGAGCCGGCGCGTACGGCTGTGGCTCCTCGCCCTCGGCGGTGCGGGCCTCGCCGCGCTCCTCTTCGCCGCATGCCTGGAACTGCCCGGCTTCGGCGGCGACCGGCACCCGTACGGGGAGCGGGCGGTGCGCGAGTCCCTCGCCCGGCACACCGCCAACGCGGTGTCGTCCGTCAACTTCGACCAGCGCGCCTTCGACACGATGGGCGAGATGACGATCCTCTTCGCGGCCGTCCTCGGCACCGTGGTGCTGCTCCGTCAGACCCGCGACGAACGCCGCGCGCAACCGGCACCCGCCCACGTCGCCCTTCCCGTACGCCGCTACGCGCTCATCGCCCTCCCCGTCGCCCTCCTCGTCGGCCTGTACGTCGTCGCCCACGGACAGCTCAGCCCCGGCGGCGGCTTCCAGGGCGGCGTGGTCGCCGCGACCGCCCTGCACCTGCTGTACCTCGGCGCCGACTACCGCGCCCTGGAACGGGTCCGGCCGGTCGGCCTGTACGAGGTCGGCGACGCCCTCGGGACGTCCGCGTACCTCGTCCTGGGCATCGCGGGCGTGCTGGCCGGCACCGCGTTCCTCGCCAACACACTGCTGCCGTACGGCACGTTCAACACGCTGTCGTCCGGCGGCACCGTCCCGCTGCTCAACGCGGCCGTGGGCATGGAGGTCGCCTGTGCGGCAGTCGTCCTGCTCGCCCGCTTCCTGGACCAGGCCGTCGAGATCGAAGAGAACGCCGTCGAAATCGAAGAGAGCGGGGAGTGAGCCGACCCTGATGTCCGTGCTGCCGTATCTCGTCGCCGTCTGGATCTTCCTGGCCGGCTGCTACGGCCTGGCCACCAGCCGCAACCTGATCCACGCCGTGGGCTGCCTGGCGGTGTGCCAGGCGTCGACCTACGTGCTGCTCATCGCCGTCGGGTACCGCGACGGCGCCACCGCCCCCGTCCACTCCGACATCGAGCCCGGTTCGCGGCCCCTGGTGGACCCCGTCGTCCAGGCCCTGGCCCTCACCGATGTGGTCGTGGGCGCCACCGTCACCGCCCTGCTGCTCGCCCTGTTCCTGCAGATCTCCAAACGTCACGGCACGGTCGACCCGGACGAACTCTCCGAACTGCGCGGCTGATGAGTCATCCGAGCCACCTGCTGCCGCTGCTCGTCGCCGGACCGCTCCTCGGCGCCGCCCTCCTCGTCGCCTGCGGCAGCCGACTGCCGCGCGCCGCGGCCGAGCCGGTGGGCTGCGTCGTCTCGGCGGCCACCGCGGCCCTGGCCATCCACCTTGCCCTCCAGTCCTAGCCGCCCCTGGTCGAGTGGGTGGGCGACTGGGTGCCCCGCGACGGCGTGAGCGTGGGCATCGTGCTCGTCGGGGACGGACCGGCCCTCGGTATGGCGGCGCTCGCCTCACTGCTCACTCTCGCGGCACTGGCGTACTCCTGGCGCTACTTCGACGAACCGCCGCGTCGCCACGCGGGTTCCTACCCGGCGCTCATGCTGCTCTTCCAGGGCGGCATGTGCGGCTTCGCGATCGCGGGGGACCTCTTCAACGCCTTCGTCTTCTTCGAGCTGATGAGCGTCGTCGCCTACGCCCTGACGGGCCACCGGGTCGAGGAGGCCAGGGCCGTGCAGGGCGCGCTGACCTTCGGCGTCGTCAACTCGCTCGGCGCGTACGCCCTGTTGATGGGCATCGTGCTGCTGTACGCGCGCACCGGGGAGCTCGCCATGACACAGATCGGGCGACGGCTCGACGCGTACGGCCCACCCGACGCGCTGGTCCTCGCGGCCTTCGTACTCGTGCTGACCGGGCTGCTCGTCAAGGCCGCGGCCGTGCCCTTCCACTTCTGGCTGCCGGACGCGCACGCGGTCGCGCCGACACCGGTGTGCATGCTGCTGTCGGGTGTGATGGTCGAGCTCGGCGTGTATGGCGTCTGGCGTGTGTACGGGGACGTCTTCGCGGGCCCGGGCGGCATCCCGGCGGCGGACCTGCACCGGGTGCTGCTCGTACTCGGCGTGCTGACGAGCGTGGTCGGCGCGGTCATGTGCTGGTACCAGCGGCACATCAAACGGCTGCTGGCGTATTCGACGGTCGCCCACACAGGGCTGTTCCTCATCGGCGTCGGCGTGCTCGCCCCGGCGTCGGACGGCGGTGTCGCGCTGTACATCCTCGGCCACGCCGGGGTGAAGGCCGCCCTCTTCGCCTGCACGGGCATCGTCCTCGACCGGTACGGCAGCGTCGACGAGCACGCGCTGCACGGGCGCGGCCGTGAGCTGCGCGGGGTCGCGGTGCTCTTCATCGTCGGTGGCCTGGGGCTGGCCGGGCTGCCGCCCTTCGGCACCGCGCTGGGCAAGGCGCTCACCGAGGAGGCGGCCGGGCCCGCGTTGACCGTGCTGTTCGTCATGGTGTCGACGGTGACGGCGGGCGCGGTGCTGCGGGTCGCCGCGCGGGTGTTCTTCGGCCTTGGCCCCCGGCCCGAGGAGCACGCCGCGTACGAGACGACCGGCGCCCGCGAGCGGCCCGAGACCCGGCGGCGGCTGAAGCGCGTGCCGGACACGATGACCACCGTCCCCGCGCTGCTGCTCGCCGCCTCGCTCGCCGTCGGCGTGGTGCCGGGTTTCGCCGCCGCCGTGGAGCACTCCGTGAGCGAGGCCGGATCCGCCGGGGCGTTCACCTCAGCTCACTGGACCCTGGCGGGAGTGCTCCTCGGTCTCACCTCGACCCTGCTGGCCGTGGCCCTCGCCGCCCTCGCCGTCACGCGACGGGAGGGGCTGCCCGGCGAGGCCTGGGCCGGACCGCTGCGACGCCTGCAGTCCGGGCACATCGGTGACTATGTCGCCTGGCTGCTTGCGGGCGCGGCCCTGCTGGGCGCACTGACCCTGCCGGGCGTGATCAACGGCTGAGGGCGGCTGCCTCACGAACCGTACGTCACGTGGACCTCCTTGAAACCCAGTGAGTGCAGCAGGCCTTCGAGCATGCCGGTGGTGTTCTCCTCGGCACGGGCCGTCAGTTGACTCTTCTTCGCGGCGTCCCCGATGTGGCGGGCCGCGAGCCGCTGTACGGCCCGTTCGTCGTTCGGGTTGTCCGAGAAGATGTCGCCGAGCCGGTCGAGCAGCCCGCGCTGTTTGGAGACGGCGTAGGAGTGGTCGGGGTCGAGCGCGGGCTTGCCCAGCGCGGCGTGCGGGAGCCTCAGCGTGGCCGACGTGCGGTCGTCGTTGACCGTCACGTCCTTGTCGCCGATCTTGCCGAGGTCC
Organism: Streptomyces montanus; assembly: GCF_005786655.1. NCBI lineage: Bacteria > Bacillati > Actinomycetota > Actinomycetes > Kitasatosporales > Streptomycetaceae > Streptomyces > Streptomyces montanus. Next base: position 66,108 of record NZ_VBZC01000050.1, on the reverse strand, counting down.
ACATAGGCGTCCACGGTGCCGGCGCCCACGTACAGCGTGCGCGTGCCGCGCAGTGCGTCCGGCAGGAACCTGGCGTCCTTCTCCAGGTCCACCACCACCTGGAAGTTGCCGGAAGCGGCGTCGTAACGGCTGATGTCCTGGATCGACTTGAGGAGCGTGGGCCCCGACCGGTCGTGGGTGTCCTCGCGGAACACGTCGCGCAGCCCGGGCAGCAGACTCAGCCGCAGCCCGGCGAGGAGTACCACCAGTACGAGGAGTACCGCGCTCAGGATCTTCGCCCATCCGGGCAGGCGCTTCAGGGAAGTCGTCATGTCGACCGCCCTCCTTCCCATCTGCCGGATACCCCTCAATTGCCGTGCCAGACCGCATCGTTGGCCGAATGAACCGGTGACGGGGGTATTTGCGGCGCACTAGCGTGGGGACAGTCCCACCGGCGCGCCCAGGGGAGAACCGGATGACACCACACAGCACGTCCCGGCCCCTCGTCCCCATGCATCACATGAGCCTTCCCGAGTCCGGGCCGCCCCGTCGCGGCACACTCGCGACCGGCACACCCGTCTGGCTGATCAGCCGGCACGCCGACGTGCGCCAGGTGCTCATGGACCCCCGCTTCAACCGGAGTTCGCTGTACGGCGACGACCCGCCGCGCCTGCTCGCCGTACCGAACCTGCTGGACAATCCCGACGGCATGCTCAACCAGGACGGCCCGGCCCATCAGCGGCTGCGCCGGACGGTGCAACGGGCGTTCACACCACGGGCGATCGCACGCTGGCGGCCCTGGGTGGCCGGGGTGGTGGAGACGCTGCTCGACCGGTTCGCCGAGCAGCCCCAACCCGCTGACATCATCGAGGGGTTCACCCGCCCGCTGCCGGTGTCGGTGATCTGCCGTCTCATGGGCCTCGACCACGTGGACCGCGAGAGCATCCGCCACTGGTCCGATCACGCGCTCTCCGGCGGCGCGCACACGGCCGAGGAAGTCGGCCGCGCCATGCGGGAGTTCGGCGAGTTCGCCGCGCAGCTGATCGCCGAGCGTCGGGCCGCACCCGGTGACGACCTGGTCAGCGAGCTGGTGGCGGCCGGGGATGCGAGCCCCGGCGTCGACGATCCGCAACTGGTGCCCCTCGTCTGCGGGTTGGTCGTCGCGGGACATGAGACGACCATGACCGCGCTCGGCAACGCGGTCGTCTACCTCCTCACCGACGGCCGCGCCGCCTGGCAGGGCCTGGCGAAGGACGAGGCGGCCGCGGCCACCGCGGCCGAACAGTTGCTGCGTACGGTCCCGCTCAGCGAGGGACGCGTCCTGCCCGGACTGATCCGGCGGGCCGTCGAGGACGCGGAGATCGGCGGTGTGACGATCCCGGCGGGCAGCGTGGTCGCCCTCCAGACGAATGTCGCCAACCGCGACCCCCACGTCTACCCGCCGGGCCCGCCCGACCTCTCCGCCCCGCTCCCGACCCCCAGCGTGGTTTTCGGCGCCGGTCCCCACCACTGCCTCGGTGCCTGGCTCGCCCGCTTGGAACTCGAACTCGCCCTGCACCACCTCGCCGCCCGCTTCCCGCAGTTGAGCGCCGGTTTCACGCCCGACACCATCAGCTGGCGGGAGGGCCAGATGACACGCAGCCCGCTGCGGCTGCCCGTCACCTGGTGAGCCGAGTGCCGGCTGTCGCCGACCGGGGTGATCCAAACGGCACCTCCTAGCGCGACACCCGCAGCTCGCGGTCCCCCGACGGGCGTGACCACCAGACACCCTCGCCATGTGTGAGGCCCGGCAGCCGCAGCTCGACGTCGCGCACGTGCCGGGCCGGGAGCTCGCCCGTGACCAGCCATGCGGTGCGGCCCCCCGTCGTCTCCTTGAACTCCGAGCCGCACGCGGCGAGTCGGGCCGTGACCGGGGCGAGCGCGTCGAGCGGCAGCTCCGCCTCGAAGGCGTGGTACGGCTCGTACACCCGTGTCCCGGCCCGCTCCAGGGCGCGCCGCAGTACCACCGGCGTGAGTCCGCGGAAGTCGGCGGCCGTGCTGATCGGCGCACAGAAGCCCGAGCGGATCAACGTGACCCGGCAGTCCGTCACGGCCCAGCCGCTCAGGCCGCCTTCGAGCAGGGTCGCCTGGACCGTGTCCTCGATGGCCTGATGGAAGGCGCGCGGGAGAGCGCCGAGTTCGGTCTCGTACGTGAAGACCACGCCGGAGTCGCGCGGTCCCGGTGCGACGCGGAGCCCGATCGTCGCCCAGAACCCGGTGTGGCCATGCCGCTGGATCTCCTCGTACGCCTCACCGGTGCCGGCCGGGCGCTCCAGGTACCGGACCCGGCTCGGCTCGAACTCGGCCTCGATGCCGAAGTCCTGCGCGAGCGTCGCCGCCAGGACCTCCTTCTGGACCTCGCCGTACAGGAGCAGCGCCGTGCTGCCGGACGGCCCGGGCCTGGCGTGGATGAGCGGGTCCTGGTCGGCCAGGGTCAGCAGAGCGGATCGCAGCGGCGCCGACTGCGCGGGGTGCCGGGCGTGGACCAGGGTTTCCAGGGTCGGGGCGGCGAACTGCGGTGCGCGGTCGGGTGTTTCGCCGAGCCGGTCGCCGACGCGAATGCCGTGCGGGCCGGTCAGGGCGGCGATGTTGCCCGCGGTGAGCGGCCCTTCGCGCCCGACCACGTCCAGCCCGGTGACCCGGCCGGACACCTCCGTGGTGCGCCCGTCGGCCTCGCGCCGAAGAAACGTGAGCCGCTCACGTCGCGTCACTTCGCCCTCGAACAAGCGGAGATAAGCCGTCCGCTCGCCATTGGGTCCGGTCCGTACGGCGAAGACCGTGCCGCGCGGCTCGGCAACCTGATTCGCCTGGTTCACCTGGGGTGTCCGACTCATCCGCGTCGCTTGCGTCGCCTGCGCCGGGGGGATCAGCCGGGGCAGGGCTTCGACGAGTTCGCCCACGCCCTGGCCGCCGAGTGCGGAGCCGAAGAGGACAGGGTGTACGGAGCCGTCGGCGGTGCGCGCGGCGAGGGCGGCGCGCAGTGCGTCGCCGGTGGGCGGAGGGCCGTCCACGACCGCGGCGAGAATGCCCGGGTCGACCTCGGCCAGCGCCTCGGCCGTACGGGCGTCGTCCAGCGGGCACGGCAGGACGCGGGCGTGGGGGGTACCGATGTCGCGTACACCCGTGAGCGGCACGATGTGCGGGGTCAGCCTGTGCCGGATGTCGTCCAGCAGGTCCGCTTCCCGGGCGCCCGCGCGGTCGATCTTGTTGATGAACACGAGCGTGGGCAGGCGCAGCCGGCGCAGGGTCTTCATCAGGACCCGTGTCTGGGCCTGTACGCCCTCCACGGCGGACAGCAGCAGCACCGCGCCGTCCAGGACCTCCAGGGCACGCTCGACCTCCGCGATGAAGTCGGAGTGCCCGGGGGTGTCGATGAGGTTGATCTGCACGTCCCCTGCGGTGAAGGCGGCGACGGCCGAGCGGATGGTGATCCCGCGCTGCCGCTCGATCGCGCCGTCGTCCGTACGCGTGTCGCCGGAGTCGACGCTGCCGAGCCGGTGGATGGCGCCGGAGTCGAAGAGCAGCCGCTCGGTGAGGCTGGTCTTACCCGCGTCGACGTGCGCCAGGATGCCGATGTTCAGGGTGGTTCGCATGAGTGGTCGAGTCCTCGAGAACTGTCGTCCGGTGGGGGCGAAGGGTTCCGAGGAATCGGCGCATTCGGGGCTCCTGCGATCGGCGATGTGGGCGCGTTGGACGCCGGGCCATCATGGCGTGATCCGGGTACGCGGGCGCAAGCGAATTTCCCGGCCGCGGACGCCTTCCCGGCCGCGGACGCGGCGCGCGCAAACGGAGGCACCGAAGAGCCGGCGAAGGTATGCCGTAAAGAGGGTCAGACGGACTCGCAGGCGGACCCGGAGACGGCCTCGGACCGCTCCAGGGCCTCGTCCAGGGTCGACAGAGGAGGCAGGACCTCCGCGAGTCCGGTCACATCGAGGATGCGCAGGGTCAGCGGGTGAGCGCAGACCAGCTGCAGCCGCCCGTCCCGGGCGAGGACCCGGCGCCGGGCCCGGTACAGCAGACGCACGCCCGAGCAGTCGAAGAACTCGACGTGCCGCAGATCGAGCACGACCCGTGCTCCGGGGCGCCCCGTCGCCGCGTCCAGGAACGGGGTGATCTCCAGCGCCGCGATGATGTCGATCTCGCCGTGGAACGCCAGCACGAGATTCCCGCGCTCCCGGTGGACGCGCAGATGGGGTGTGAGGGGTTCGGATTCGTGGCTCACGACGACATCACCTCCTCCTCGTGGCTGGAGGCCACAAAACCCTTCCCCAGCCCGCGACTTACCCTCGATGAGGTGAATTTCAGCATGTTCGATTGACATATGTCTTCGATTTACGGGGTTCTACGACAGCGAGTGCCACGCCTTCGACAGGGCCAGGCGGAACTGGTCGGTCTGGTGCGCGGTGAGGTCGGAGACCATGCGCTCCTCGAGGTCCCGTACGGGTTCGGCGTGCCGCGCGAGCAGATCCCGGCCAGACTCGGTGAGAAGAATCAGTAGCTCTCGGCGGTTGCGAGGGTTGCGCTCGCGGCGCACCAGGCCCCGGCTCTCCAGCGCCCGGACCACATCGGCCACGGACTGCGCGGTGACGAACGAGTCGCGTGCCAGCTGCGCCGCGGACAGACCGTCGTGCCGCTCCAGGACGGTGAGCGAGGTGTACTGCAGCGCCGTGATTCCCGACGGTCTCAGCAGGTCGTCGAGATGGGAGCGCACGACGAGTTCCACCTGCTTGATCATGTACAGGAGTGAGGGGGACGTCTTGGTGCCGACCATGCGGGTCAGCGTAAGGCATTGACAGGAAACCTGTCTGTAATGAGACTGCGAACCAACAGGAATCCTGTTGGTTGAAATCTTAGCGACCAAGGCTGAGGAGTGGGCAATGACGACCACCTTCGAGAGCGGGCCCGGGCGGCTGTTCATCGGTGGACAGTGGCACGAGGCGGCCGACGGGGCACGCATGGACGTGATCGACCCGTCCACGGGTCAGGTGGTCACGACGGTCGCCGAGGCGGGCGCGGCCGACGTCGACGCCGCCGTACGGGCCGCGCGCGACGCCTTCGACAACGGCGCCTGGTCCGGGCTGAGCGGCCGCGAGCGCGGTCGGATCCTGCACCGCGTCGCCGAGCTGATACGTGAGAACGCGGACGAGATAGCCGCCCTGGAGAGCCGCGACGTCGGCAAGCCGATCACTCTGTGCCACGCCGTCGACGTGACGAACGCGGCCAACGACTACGAGTACTACGCCTCCCTCGCCTGGACACTGGACGGCGCCACCCGCGACATCCCTCTCAACGGCCTCGCCTATACCCGGAGTGGCCCGCTCGGCGTGGTCGCCGCGATCACGCCCTTCAACTTCCCGCTGATCCTCGCCGGATCGAAGATCGCCCCGGCGCTCGCGGCCGGCAACACGGTGGTGCACAAGCCCGCCGAGGAGACCCCGCTCAGCGCCCTCTACATGGCCAACCTGCTCAAGGAGGCCGGTGTCCCGGACGGCGTCTACAACGTCGTCACCGGTACGGGACCGGTCGCGGGCGAGGCCCTGCTGCGCAATCCCGGCGTCGACAAGATCGCCTTCACCGGCTCGACCGCGGTCGGCCGGCACGCCGCGAGCGTCGCCGGCGAGGGCCTGAAGCCGGTCACCATGGAGCTCGGTGGCAACGCGGCGCACATCGTCTTCGAGGACGCCGACGTCGAGAAGGCCATCGGCGCGATCATCAAGGGCTTCGTCTTCAACACGGGCCAGTTCTGCATGGGCGGCCCGCGCCTGCTGGTCGCGCGCCCGCTGTACGACACCGTGATCGGCATCCTCTCCCAGGCCGTGCCCGGCGTGCCCGTCGGTGACCCGCGGGAGGCCGAGACCGTCGTCGGGCCGATGGCGGGGGAGAGGCATCTGAAGAAGGTCGAGGAGTACGTCGAGCTGGCCCGCAAGGAGGGCGGCCGCGTGGTGTGCGGCGGTGAGCGTCTCGACCTGAACGGCGGCTTCTACTACAAGCCCACGGTCATCGCCGACCTCGGCAACGACTCCCGGGTCGTCCAGGAGGAGATCTTCGGCCCGGTCCTCACCGTGCAGCCCTTCGACTCCGAGGACGAGGCCGTCGAGATGGCCAACTCCACGCCGTACGGCCTGGCTTCGGGCCTCCAGACCACTGACCTCGCCCGCGCGCACCGCGTCGCCGACCGGCTCCAGGCCGGGATCGTCTGGGTCAACGAATGGGCGATGCTCGACCCCGCGGTCCCGTTCGGCGGGGTGAAGGCCTCCGGCTTCGGCCGGGAGTACGGGCCCGAGGCGCTCGCCTCGTACACCAAGGTCAAGTCCGTCGTCATCTCGCTCGACTGAGCGCACCCCCCCCGTAAAGGAGTTCAACTCATGTCCACCACCACTCGTGCCGCCGTGGTCGAGTCCGGGGGAGCGCCGTTCACGCTGTCCGCCGTCGAGCTCGACGAACCGCGCCCCGATGAGGTGCTCGTCCGGATGGTCGCCGCCGGGCTGTGCCACACCGATCTCGGTGTGGCCGGCGGCGGTCTGCCGTTCCCGTTGCCCGGAGTCCTCGGGCATGAGGGCGCGGGCGTCGTCGAGGCCGTCGGCTCGGGTGTCACCGGGATCGAGCCCGGCGATCACGTCGTGCTGTCCTTCACCTCCTGCGGTGACTGCAAGAACTGTCGCGACGGCCACCCGGCCTACTGCGCCAGCTGGCTGCCGCTGAACCTGCTCGGCGGGCGCCGGCCCGACGGCACCAGCACCATCAGCCGCGACGGCGAACCGCTCGGCGGACACTTCTTCGGCCAGTCCTCGTTCGCCGAGCGGGCGCTGGTGGACCAGCGAAGCCTGGTCAAGGTCGACCGCGACGTACCGCTGGAGTCCATCGCGCCGCTGGGCTGCGGAGTGCAGACCGGCGTGGGCGCGGTGTGGAACGTCCTCCAGCCCAAGACGGGGGACACGCTGGTGATCCTCGGTGCCGGCGCGGTCGGCCTGTCGGCGGTGATGGCCGCGGCGCTGACGCCCGCGACCACGGTGATCGCCGTCGACAAGGTGGCGGAACGGCTGGAGCTGGCCCGCGAACTGGGCGCCACCCACACCGTGAACGCCGGTGAGGGGGACATCCTCGAGGCGATCCAGATGATCACGGACGGGGCAGGGGCCGACGGGGTCGTGGAGACCACCGGAAGCGTCGCCGTCCTGCGCAAGGGTGTGGACGCGCTCGCTCTGCGCGGCACGGTGGTGATCGTCGGCGCGCCGCCGTTCGGTTCGGAGGTGTCTCTGGACGTCAACGGAATGCTCGGCGGCAAGCGGGTGGTCGGCCTGACGCTCGGCGACCACGAGACCCAGAACGCGATCCCGGCCCTGGTCAAGCTGGTCCGCGAGGGTCGGCTGCCGCTGGACAGGCTGATCAGCAAGTACGCGTTCGAGGACATCGGTCAGGCGGTGCAGGACATGGGCGCGGGCAAGGCGATCAAGCCGGTACTGACGTTCGGCTGACACTCCCCGGCCCGGCTGCCGTACCAGGCCGATGCCGCCGAGCGCTAACGCTCGGCGGCATCGGCCTGCGTGAAAGTCAGATTCAAGGTGACGAGCAGGCGCCACACCCGGTGCGCGATCTCCTCCGGGGTGGCCTCGATGAGTCCGTGCAGCCAGTCGGCGAGGACACCGGCGAACGTCGCGGCCACGGCCGAGGCGACGAGCGGCGCCTCGGGCGCACCGACGAGTTCACGCTCGGCCTGGCTGCGGGCGCGCAGGTCCTGATGCAGTACGCGGCCGAGCGGGCCCTGGCCCCCCGGGCTCATCAGGGCGCGGTAGAGCGGGGCGTGCGGGGGCAGACCCTCGAAGAACGCGAGCAGGGCGGGCGGCGCCGACCTGGGGTCGGGCCGGCCGCGCCAGGCGTGCAGGGCGTCCACGGCCTCGCGTACGACGTCGGCGCAGGCGTCGACCGCCAGCGCCTCCAGGTCGGCGTAGTGCAGATAGAACGTTGCCCGGCCGACCCCGGCCGCGCGCACCAGGGCCGCGACGCTGACCTCCGCGAGCGGGCGCCGCGCGCACGCGTCGAGGAGGGCGCGGCGCAGCTTGGCCCGCGTACGTTCGGCCCGGGGGTCGGGGGTCACTGGGCGGCGAGGACGGCGATCAGGGCCAGCGTGCCGGGCAGTGCCTGCGCGAAGAGGATGCGGCGGTTCGAGGTCACGGCGCCGTACACGCCCGCGACGATCACACACACCAGGAAGAAGACCTGCGCGCGGAAACCCGTCGGGTCCCCGGCTGTCAGCCCCCATACGAGCCCTGCCGCGAGGAACCCGTTGTAGAGCCCCTGGTTCGCGGCCATCACCGCGGTGGCCTTGGCCATCTCCGGCTCGAACCCGTGCAGTTTGCGCCCCGGCTCCCGCTCCCACAGAAACATCTCCATGACCAGGATGTACGCGTGCAGAGCGGCCACCAGACCGACCAACACGTTCGCGAGCGTTTCCATGACGAGGGGGCTCCTCTGAGGGGTGGGCGGGGCTGGAGGACAGCTTCGGGAGCGCCTCGCGCTTCCTGAGCGGCAAGTCCCGCGATTTCCTGGACGGTTGTCCAATATACATGGACAGATGTCCAGGAAATCCCGCCGCACTGTTCGCCGAGTGCGGCGAACGGGGGCGCGATCAGGTTCTACGAGCGCAAGGGCTTCGAGGCGCGCTCGCTCGCCTTGGGGCTGCCCCTGTGATGAGTGCCGGACGGCTCCCCGCGGGACTGCGCAGCCCGGCGCAGGTTGAGGGCCCGTAAGGCCAGCTGCATCTCGAACTGGACGCCGGAATCGTGGAGTTGATCCCCGAAGAGTTCGTCGAGCTGGCGCATGCGGTAGCGGACCGTCTGGGGGTGGACGGCCAGGCGGTGGGCGACCTCGCTGGCGTTGTGGCCGCACTCGAGCCAGCTGAGCAGTGTCTCGGCGAGGCGTTCGCGCTGCGGCGGGCGGATGCCGTCCAGCGGGCGCAGATGCCGGTTGGTCATCGCCTCCACCAGGGCCTCGTCGCGGAACAGCAGCAGCGTCGCCAGATGGTCCTGGCAGCGCACCATCTCCGTGTCCGCCAGGACACCCCGACGGGCCAGATCCAGCGCCTCGGCCGCCCAGCGCAGCGACCTCGCCCCCTCCTGGAGTGCGACGGCCGGCCCCATGGCGGCCCGCAGCCCGCGCAGCGCCCCGGAGACGGCACGTGCCCGCCCCGGACCCTCCGGATCGGGCACGACCAGCACGGCCGGCTGCACGTCGAACCGCGCGAGAAACCCGGGCGGCAGGATCGGCCGCGCCGCAGCGCCCCGCGCCCCGTGGCCGATGGCGACCACGGCCAGCCTGCGGGGCACCGACCACTGCGCGGTGCGCGCGAGATCGCTGATGGCCTCGGCCGACGCGGGCGGGTCCGCGGTCAGCAGATCGATCAGCCGGGTACGCCGCTGCTGCAGCTCACCGGCCGCGTGCAGCCGCGCCTCCGTGTAGCCCGCGGTCGTCGCGGCCGCCATCTCGTCGAGGTGCAGGAACAGCGCCTCACCGAACGCGGCCAGCACGTTGCGCGGCAGCAGCTCGGCGTCGACCAGCGCGTTGATCCGGCGCCAGGTCACCCGGGCGCCGAGGCGCAGGGCGCACTGGAAGGAGTCCAGGCTGCGCCCCTCGTCCGCCTCGCCGCGCCCGATGCGCTGGTACGTCGCCTTCACCGGCTCGCAGTCGGTGTCCGGCTTCGCCATCCGCTCCAGGAACCCCTGCAGCGCGTCCTGCACGCCCCGGTGCACCACCTGCAGGTATGTGTCGTCCGTCGGACGCGCGTACTCCGGGATCTGGGTTCTGATCGCCTGTACGACCTCTTCGGTGATGTTGTCGAAGAACGGCCTCAGTTGGTCGTGGAGACCCGAAGGGAACGCCTTGAACGGGCCGCCCGGCTCCTCGTCCGTCGCGGTGGGTCGGTCCGCGGTGCGTCCGTCCTCGGTCGCTGCGGCGTTCGCGGCCTCGCTCTCCAGGGTGCGGAATCCGTTCACGCAGCGGCTCCTTCTGCGCGCGGGAAGTGGGGCACGGTGACGATACCCGCACGGATTCTGCCGAGGGTCATGAGCGACTGACAGGGACGGGGGAGGAGTTTGTCACTTCATGACAAGGGGAGTCCTGCTCCGCGCCGGTGCTCGGCGCTGCCGGACCCAGCGGTTCCGGACCCGGCGATGGCGTCCCCGGCGGTGCAGCGTCACCAGCGTGACGAGAGCGCCCGCCAGTACGCAGCACGCCGCGAGCCGCAGCCCGATGTCGTACCCCTCGACGAACGCACTGCGCGGATCCGCACCGGACCGCAGCGCGGAGCGCTCACGCCGGGTGAGGACCACACCGACCAGCACCACCCCGAACACGCCCGAGACCTCGCGGGCCGCACTGACCAGCCCGGTCGCCATTCCCGTCCGGGCGTTGGGGACTTGAGCGAGGCAGCGCACCGTCAGCGGAGTGGTGAGCGCCGAACCCGCACCGATCAGCAACAACCCCGGCTGCAGCTCCCAGTAGCCGGCGTGCGCGCCCGTCCCCGAGACGTACAGCAGACCGGCAGCCACCACACCGAGCCCCGCCGCGATCGACACATGGGCGCCCAGCACCCGAGCCGCCCGCTCCGCCAGCGGCGTGCAGAGCAGCAGGGCGCCGGCCAGAGGCAGAAAGGCCAGCCCCGCCTTCGTCGGTGAGAAGCCGAGCACCCGCTGGAGGTAGAGGGCCGTGAAGAAGAAGACGCCGTTGACGCCGATGCCCCACAACACCTGCGCGATCACCCCGCCCATGAGGAACCGGTCGCGCAGCAGCCCGAGTTCGACGAGCGGTCGGGCTGACCGGGCCTCCACGACGAGGAACACACAGGCAGCGACCGCCGAGACCCCCAGGCACAGCGGAACGGGCGCGGCACCGAACCCATGCTCCCCACCACGCACCAGACCGTACGTCAGCAGATACAGCGCGACCACACAGAACAACACACCGGGCAGATCAAGCCCACGGCGCCGGGGCGCTGGCCCAGGTCCAAAGCCGGGCCCAGGCCCAGGCCCAGGCCCGGGGCCAGAGCCAGGTCCAGGGCCAGGCTCAGCCCCCGACCCGGCTTCAGCCTGGCGGGCGGTCTCACTGGCCCCAGTGGGGCTGAGCCCACGGTGCCGGGGCTTGGGCCCAGGCTGGCCAGCTTCTGCCCACGCCGGCGTCCCTGCTGCGGGCTCAGCGCTTGCCCCGGCCCTGGCATCAGACGCAGGCCCCGGTTCAGAGCCGGACCCGACCCGAGCCACAGCCCCGGGCTCAGCGCTGGCCCGTGCCCTGGCCTCAGACCCGGCCGCTGCCCCGGCCCCAGATCCTGCCGCGGTCTCGGCCCCAGCCCCAGTCCCAGTCCCCGTCGCCCTGGCGGGCACGGACGGGATGAGGAGCAGGGCTATCAGGCCGAAGGGCACGTTCAGTGCGAATACCCAGCCCCAGCTCCACTGTTGGGTGACGAAGCCGCCGACCACGGGGCCCAGGGCCAGTGCCACGGCGAGCGCCGCGGTCCACAGGCCGATGGCCATCGACCGCCGGCGGGCGGGGAGATCGGCGGCGACCACCGCCAGCGAGGCGGGGATGACCAGCGCGGCCCCGACCCCCTGCACGGTGCGGGCCGCGATCAGCGTGCCGCCGCTGTCCGCGAGGGAGGCCGCGGCCGACGCCGCCGTGAAGACCACGATCCCCACGGTCAGCACGGACCTGCGCCCGAACAGATCGGTCAGCCGCCCGCCGGGCAACAGCAGCGCGCCGAAACTCAGCACATAGCTGCTGGCCACCCACTCCAAGTCCGTGACGCTCAGACCCAGTTCACGCTGCACGGTCGGCAGGGCCACATTGATGACCGTGTTGTCGAGGGTCGTGATGAACCCGGTCAGCGTGAGCAGGAAAAGCAGTGCGAACAGCCGTGCACGTCCCACGAGTCGCTCCTTCCACCGTCGCTCGGATTGTGGGCGGCCAGAGCGCGCACTGGCTCTGGCCCACGGCATGGAATCGGCAGCCCGCTTTTGTCAAAGAACTGACAGAAAGCGGAAGGCGAACTGTCAGCACGTCGTCTAACCCATCGGTCACCCGGCGGCGGAACCTGGTGCACCGCCTCAACACGCGTCCCCATCCCCCTAGTTGGAGCCGCCATGACACCCGCCCAGCCAGCCGGCGACGCCACATCGACGCCGGAACTGATGACGGACCATCTGCGGCACTGGGCCCGGCAACGGCCCCAGCAACGCGCCTTCAGCCACGTCGACTTCGCCGACGGCGTTCCCTCGGGACGGCACCGCACCCTCGGCTGGAGCGCCCTCGACGCCCGCGCCAGGGCCGTCGCCGACCACCTCGCCACCGTCGCGTCGCCCGGCGAACGCGCCGCCCTGGTGATGCCCCAGGGGCTCGACTACGTGGCCGGGTTCCTGGGCTGCCTGTACGCCCGCGTGATCGCCGTCCCCCTCTTCGGCCCTCAACTCCCGGGCCATGAAGGAAGACTGGCGGCCGTCCTCGCGGACTGCGAACCCGCCTGTCTGCTCAGCGACACCACCACGACCCCGTACGTACGCTCCTTCGTACAGGGCCGTGACCTGCCGGACCTCCCGGTCGTCCCCGTCGATCGACTTCCCGACCGACTCCCCGGCCCGCACACGGGACCTGACGGCGCCGACGGCGCCGACGAACCGGGCCCGCGGCCCGAGCCGGACGACATCGCGTATCTCCAGTACACCTCCGGCTCCACCCGCAGCCCGGCCGGCGTGATGGTCAGTCACGCCAACGTCGTCGCCAACGCCCGCCAGGCCCTCGACGCGTTCGTCGCCGATCCGCGGACGACCACGACGGTCGGCTGGCTGCCGCTCTTCCACGACATGGGCCTCGTCCTCAGCATCGCCGCCCCCGTCGTCGGCGGTTTCCCGTCCGTCCTCATGGACCCCGTCGCGTTCCTCCAGGACCCCTCCCGCTGGCTGCGCCTCCTCGCCTCGTACGAGGGGACCGTAAGCGCCGCCCCGAACTTCGCGTACGACTACTGCGTGGCCCGCACCGATCCGGCGCTCGTCGACGAACTGAACCTGGACCGCGTACGGGTGCTCATCAACGGCAGCGAGCCGGTGCGAGCCGGGACGGTGGACCGCTTCCGCACGGCGTTCGCACCCGCCGGGCTCGACCCGGCCGCGCACTGTCCCGCGTACGGCCTGGCGGAGGCCACCGTGTTCGTGACCGCGGACACCCCGGGGGTACGGGCGGACTCCCCGGACCTGCCGCCCTCGAATGTCGCCTGCGACGCCGACGCCCTCGCGCAGGGACGCATCGAGGAGACGTCGGATGCGGCGGCGACCGTCCTCGTCTCCTGCGGGGCGCCGGTCGGGCAGGAGGTGCGGATCGTCGGCGCGGACGGCGCCGTGCTGCCGGAAGACCGGGTCGGCGAGATCCAGCTGCGCGGGCCGAACATCGGGCTCGGCTACTGGAAGCGCGCCGAACTCACCGCGGACACCTTCGGCTTCGGCCCGTCCGCGGACTGGCTGCGCACCGGCGATCTCGGTGCCCTGCACGGCGGGCGGCTCCTGGTCACCGGCCGGCTCAAGGACGTGATCATCGTGGACGGGCGCAACCACTATCCCCAGGACATCGAGGCGACCGTTCAGATGGCCGTCGCCCTGACCCGCCGCGACCGGCTCGCCGCGTTCGGCGTCACCCGCCCGGACCGCACGGGTGAGGAACTCGTCGTGGTCGCGGAGCATCGGCGGGACACCGAACCCACACCGGAGGACGCCTGGCAGGCCGAACGCACCGCACGCGCCACCGTCTCCGCACGCCACGGCCTGCGCCTCGGCACGCTGCTGCTCGTGCCGCCCGGCTCCGTGCCCCGTACGAGCAGCGGCAAGGTGTCCCGCTCGGCCACCCGTGCACGATTCCTGGAGGGAGGGTTCGGCGCCCGATGAGCGTGTCGCGTACGGAGATCCGGGCGCTGGTGGTGGAACGGCTTCACGCCTGGTACGGCCTTGACCCGGACGAGGTCCCCGACGACCTGCCCTTCGCGGAAACCGGGCTCACCTCGCGCGACGCGGTGGTGCTGACGGCCGCGCTGAGTGAGCTGACGGGCCGGCGGCTGCCGGACACGTTCCTGTGGGACGCGCCGACGGTCGATGCGGTGGTGGCACGGCTGGGGGAGAGCGCGATGCCGGGGGCGGCGGCCGCCGAAGTCCGCTCGCCGGGTGGGGCGGCCGAGGCCCGCCGGTCCCCGGACGGCAAAGACACCCCGGACGGCAAAGACACCCCGGACGGCAAAGACGCCCCCCACGGCGGTGACACCCCGGACGGCGTCGCATTCCCGATCGAACTCCGGGCGGCACCCCCGCCCGCACTCCCAGCCGCACCCACGACCCCCGTCGCCGTCATAGGCGTGGGCTGTCGCCTCCCCGGCGGTGTCGGCTCGCCCGCGGCGTACTGGCGGCTCCTCACCGAGGGCCGGGACGCCGTCGGCACGCTTCCGCCGGGGCGATGGGACCCCTACATGCCGGGCGGCCGAACCCGCGCCCCGCGGCTGCCGGACGACGTGAGCCGGCACGGCGGCTTCCTCGGCGACCTCGACGACATCGCGGGCTTCGACGCCGAGTTCTTCGGCATCGCCGCACACGAGGCCGCCGCCATGGACCCCCAGCACCGTATGCTCCTCGAAGTCACCCGTGAGGCCCTCGACCACGCCGCCCTCGGGGCACCCTCGCTCGCCGGCACCCGGACCGGCGTCTTCATCGGCATCAGCGGCAACGAATACGCCCACCTCGCCACCGCCGACCCCGGTGACGTGGACGCCTGGACGGCCACCGGCGCGGCCCTGAGCATCGCGGCGGGCCGCCTCTCGTACGCCCTCGATCTGCGCGGCCCCAGCATGTCCGTCGACACGGCGTGCTCGTCGTCGCTGGTCGCGGTGCATCACGCGGTCCGCAGTCTGGTGACGGGCGAGAGCGAGATCGCCCTCGCCGCCGGGGTGAACCTGCTGCTCAGTCCCGTGGTGACCCTCGGCCTCCAGCGCACGGGCGCCCTCTCCCCGGACGGCCGGTGCAAGGCCTTCGACGCGGAGGCCGACGGGATCGTACGCGGCGAGGGCTGCGGTGTCGTCGTACTGAAACGCCTCGCCGACGCCGAACGCGACGGCGACCGTGTCCTCGCGGTCATCCGCGCGACGGCCGTCAACTCCGACGGCCGCTCCAACGGGCTGACGGCCCCCAACGCCGAGGCCCAACGCGCCCTCCTCGCCGAGGCGCACGCCGAACCGACGACCATGGACTACGTCGAGGCCCACGGCACCGGCACCGCCCTCGGCGACCCCATCGAGGCGGGCGCCCTCGGCGCCGTGTTCGGCCGTGGGCGCCCCACGGATCAGCCCCTGCTGATCGGATCGGCCAAGACGAACCTCGGACACCTGGAGGCCGCGGCGGGCATCGCGGGCCTGATCAAGACGGTGCTGGCGCTGCACCACGGCGAGATCCCGGGCCAGCTGCACTTCACCCGCCAGGGGCCGCACGCCGACCTCGACGCGCTCGGCCTGCGCGTGGTCACCGCACCGGAACCCTGGCCCCGCTACTCGGGCACGGCGACCGCGGGCGTCTCGTCCTTCGGCTTCGGCGGGACGAACGCCCATGTCGTCCTCGCCGAACATGCGCCGGCCCGTCGGGCGAGCGATGCGCCGGAGCGTCCCCGGTTGCTCCTGCTCGACGGGCCGGTCAAGGAACGGGTGCGGTCGTACGCGGGTGAGCTCGCCGCCTGGCTGAACACCTCCGACGGCCGGCGCGTACGCGACGCCGATCTCGCCCGTACCCTCGCGGGCCGCGTCGGACGCGGCCGTCACCGCGCGGCCCTCGTCACCGGCGACCGCGCGGAGACCGTCACCGCGCTCACCCGCCTCGCCGCGGGCGACCCGTCCCCGCAACTCGTCACGGGGGAAGGCGTTCCGGGCGGTCCGGGCACGGTCTGGGTCTTCTCCGGCTACGGCTCGCAGTGGCCCGGAATGGGCCGCCGGCTCCTGGCCACGGAGGGGGAGTTCGCCATAGCCGTCGACCGGCTGGAACCGGTGCTGCGCGAACACGCGGGTGTCTCCCTGCGCGCCGGGCTCGACCCCGACGCCGACCTGTCGACCCCCGCCACCGTCATGCCCGTGCTGTACGGGATCCAGGTCGCCCTCGCCGAGCTGTGGCGCGCGTACGGACTCGAACCCGCCGCCGTCCTCGGTCACTCCCTGGGAGAGATCGCCGCAGCGGTCGTCTCCGGGGCGCTCGACGAGGCCACGGGTGCGCGGATCGTCGCCGTACGTTCCCGGCTGCTGGACCGTCTGACCGGCGGAGCCATGGCCGTCGTGGACCTTCCGGCCGCTGAAATCCCTCCGTTGGCAAAGGAGTTCCGCACACTCGACGTGGCCGTGCACGCCTCGCCGGTGCAGTGTGTGGTCACGGGCTCGGCCGAGGACGTCGCCCAGCTCGTCGCCCGGGTGAACGGCGACGGAGGCTTCGCCCGTGCGCTCGGCGTGTCCGCGGCCGGGCACTCGCCCCGAGTCGAGCCGTTGCTGGGGGAGTTCGCCGGCGAACTGGGCGAGATCCGGCACTGCGCGCCCCGCTGTCGCCGCTACTCCACCGTGCTCGGCGATCCTCGCGACGCCGCGCCCGTCGACACGGCGTACTGGACGGCCAATCTGCGCAACCCCGTGCGCTTCACACAGGCCGTGCGCGCGGCGGCCGAGGACGGCCACCGAGTCTTCGTCGAAGTGGCCCCGCACGCGACGCAGTTGCATCCACTGACGGAAACGCTTCGCGAGGCCGGCGCCGAGGACTCACTGATCGTCCCCACCCTGCGCCGCGGCACCGACGACGCGCTCACCTTCCGCACCTCGCTGGCCACTCTGCTCGTGCACGGCGTGGGGGCGGACCGGCCACGGGAGCGTCTGCACCCGGAGGGCCGCATCATGGACGTCCCGCCGCCCCGCTGGCGACACCGCCGGTTCTGGGTGGGGGAGCGGACGGCGCCGGATCCCGCCCCGGCTCCCGCCGGGCCCCGGGGGCATGGCGGGACTCCCGTGGAGCGGCTCCGGCTGTGCGTGGCCGGAGTGATGGGGCACAGCCCCGAACGCATCGACCCCGACACGCCGTTGACCGACCTGGGCCTGGACTCTCTCACGGCCGTGCGGATACGGGCCGTCGTGGAGCGGGAGTTCGACGTGGTGGTCGAGCCGGGAGTGCTGCTGAAACAGGGCACCCTGCGGGGGGTCGCCAAGCTGCTGGACGCGACAGAGAACCCCACGGCGGCAGAGAACCCCACGGCGGCAGAGATCCCCACGGCGGCAGAAATCGCCACGGCGGGCGAGAGTCTCACGGCGGCAGAGATCCCCACGGCGAGAGAGGCCCTGGCCGTGGACCCGGGCGTTGCCGCAAGTGAGGTGCCCAACGCCCCCGACGGCCTGCGCACGTTCCGTGGCACCGGCCCCCGCACCCCCCTCTACCTGGCCCACGCCGCGGGCGGGTCCGCCGACGTCTACGGCCGGCTCGCCGCACGCCTCGACGGCGAGCGCCCGGTGTACGGCTTCGACCGGCAGCGGGACCCCGACGCCGTGCGGGGACGGGCGGCCGAGTTCGCCCGGCGCATACGGCGGACGAGCCCCGACGGTCCCTGGGTGGTGGGCGGTTGGTCCTACGGCGGTGTCGTGGCCCAGGAGGCCGCCCGGCTCCTGGGCCGGCACGGCACCGTCGCAGCCCTGGTCCTGCTCGACTCGGTCCTGCCGCTGCCGACGAGGCTGAGCGCCACCGATCTGGCACTCCGCCACTTCCATGGCTTCGCCGCGTACGTGGGACGCACGTACGGCACCCGGCTCGACCTGCCGTACGAGGAACTCGCCGGACTCGACGACGCGGACCGCATCGACCTCGTCATCAAGGTGCTGCGGGAGACCGTCGATCTGCCCGACTCCGTGCTGGAGCATCAGCGGACCTCGTATCTGGATCTGCGTGACGGTGAGCGCCACACACCCGGGCCCTACGTCGGCCGCACGCTGCTGTACCGGGCGAGCGAGCCCGCCCCGCACACGGTCCGCGACCCCCGCTACGAGCGCGACGACGCGACGCTCGGCTGGGACGCCCACTGCACCGACCTCACCGTCGTCCCGCTGCCCGGCCACCATCTGTCGCTGCTCGACCCCCCGGTCGTCGACGAACTGGCCGCACTGCTGAAACACGATCTGCGGGACTCCTGAAGGGACCTCACTCATGTCACACAAACGGCGTCCAAGGCGCAGGTGTGCCACCGTCCTCGCCGTCACCACCTCCTTGCTGGGCACGGGAGTCGTGCTCGCCGTACCCTCGTCGGCCGCACCCGTGGCGGCGACCGTCAGAGCCGACGAAGGTGCCACGGTCGTGGCGGAGAAGTGGCTGGACGCCCGCACCGTCGACCTCACGGTCGACTCCCCGGCGGTCGGTGCCTCACTGCCGGTCCGCGTGATCCTGCCGACCGGCTACGCCGCGCACCCGGACCGCACCTGGCCCGTCCTCTATCTGCTCCAGGGTGCCCACGACGACTACACGTCCTGGACCCGGGAGACGGACGTCGTCGACTTCCTGGCGGACAAGGACGTCCTCACCGTGATGCCGGCCTCGGGACCCACCGGAATTCCCACCGACTGGTGGAACTACGGCAGCCCCGCCGCACCGGACTACGAGACGTTCCAAGTGGACGAGCTGATGGCGGTGTTGCGGCAGAAGTTCAGGGCGGGAACGCAGCGCGCCGTCGCGGGCGTCTCCACCGGTGGCTACGGAGCCCTCGCCTTCGCGGCACGGCACCCCGGTACTTTCGGCGCGGCGGCCTCGTACAGCGGGATCCTCGACACCACCGCCCCGGGCATGCCCACCGTGCTCAACGCGATCGTCGCGCGCGAGAATCTGCTGCCGCTGACCCTGTGGGGCAACCTGCTGCTCAACCGGGACAACTGGACC
The DNA here is from genome assembly GCF_005786655.1 of Streptomyces montanus. Lineage (NCBI taxonomy): Bacteria > Bacillati > Actinomycetota > Actinomycetes > Kitasatosporales > Streptomycetaceae > Streptomyces > Streptomyces montanus. Next base: position 47,143 of record NZ_VBZC01000050.1, on the reverse strand, counting down.
CGCCACAACCCCTACGCGCAGGCACGCCATCTCAGGGGCACCAAGCTGTACGTCTCCCAGGGCAGCGGTCTGCCCAACGGTGACCCCGGCAACCTCGAGGGCGCGCTTCTCGAAGGCACGCTCTGGTCCCAGGCACAACGGTTCACGCGGCAGTTGGAGGCTCTGGGCATCCCGGCCCAAGTGCACTTCTACAGCGGAGGAGTGCACGACTGGCCTTACTGGCGGCAGGAGTTCAAGGCTTCATGGCCGACGCTCGCAGCGGGCCTCGGGCTGAAGTGACCTCACAAGTCCGATCCGACCGCACAAGTCTCAGCCGACCCCACTAGGAGGAACCCCATGGATGCTCTGGCCGAGGCCGTCGTGGCGGGAGCCGCCCCCGCCGACCTGGAGCGGCTGCCCTTGCCCGGTGACTTCACCGCCGCCCATCTGCGGGCGGAGGACGTGGACAACTTCACCGGAGTCGAGGACAAGGATGTCCGCAAGTCCATCCACATCGGCTCCGTGCCGATGCCCGAACTCGCCCCGAACGAGGTGCTGGTGGCCGTCATGGCGAGCGGCATCAACTACAACACCGTCTGGTCGGCGATGTTCGAGCCCATTCCGACCTTCAGCTTCCTGAAGCACTTCGGCCGCCAGGACCGCTGGGCGGCCCGGCACGACCAGCCCTTCCATGTCATCGGATCGGACGCGTCCGGCGTCGTCGTCCGCACCGGTTCGGGTGTCCGCAAATGGAGGGTCGGCGACCAGGTCGTGGTGAGCCCCGTGTACGTCGACGAGGAGGACCCGGCGACCTACGCCGACGGCATGCTGGGCACGGGCATGCTGGCGTGGGGCTTCGAGACCAACTACGGCGGGCTGGCCCACTACTGCGTGGCGCGAACCAGCCAACTCATGCCCAAACCGGCCCACTTGAGCTGGGAGGAGGCGGCCTCGAACCCGCTGTGCGCGGGCACGGCGTACCGCATGCTGGTGAGTGACCGGGGCGCCCGCATGACGCAGGGCGACGTGGTGCTGATCTGGGGGGCGGCGGGTGGCCTCGGGGCGTACGCGGTGCAGCTCGTACGCAACGGCGGTGGGATCGCCGTCGGGGTCGTGAGCAGCGAGCGGAAGGCGGAGTACGCCCGCCGTCTGGGCTGTCACGTGGTCATCGACCGGGCGGAGATCGGCCTCACCGGCAGCGAGGCGCCCGCCGATCCCACCGTGGTCGGCAAGCGGCTCGGCAAACGGATCAGGGCCGCGACGGGGGAGGACCCGCACATCGTGTTCGAGCACGTCGGCCGGGCCACGTTCGGCGTCTCCGTCTTCGTCGTACGCCGCGGTGGCGCGGTGGTGACCTGCGGCTCCAGTACCGGCTATCAGCACGAGTTCGACAACCGCTACCTCTGGATGCGCCTCAAACGGGTGATCGGCAGCCACGGCTCCAACCTCCATGAGCAGTCCGCCGTCGGCCGTCTCCTCGACCTCGGCCACCTCAAGCCCGCGCTCACCGCGACCTACCCGCTGCCCGCCACGGCCGAGGCCGCCCGCCTGGTCCAGAACAATGACCATCTGGGCAAGATCGGTGTCCTCTCCCTGGCCCCGGGCCCCGGCCTCGGTGTCAGCGACCCGGAACGGAGGGAGGTGCTCGCGGCCCGGGCCTGAGCACCTCCCGGTACCGGCGTGCGGCAGTCCCCCGACCCGGGCCCGGCGCATGCCCGGCATCAGACGGACTGCTCCGCCTTCCTCGGCGTCCGCAGCCGCGGTGTCATCGTGAGCTTGTCCGGCTTGACCGTGACGATGGCCTGCGGACGCGGGGGAGCGGAGGCGAGAGTCAGGCGCCAGCGCTGGACGATGGTGGCCAGGACGATGAGGAGTTCGTTCCAGGCGAACTCCTCCCCGATGCACTTGCGGCGCCCGTCACCGAAGGCGAGGAACGAGAAGCGGTTGATGTTCTTGCCGCGCTCCGGCCCCCAGCGGTCCGGATCGAAGGCCGCGGGGTCGGCGTACTCCTCGGGATCGTGCTGGTGGATGTAGGGGCTGTAGACGACGTCCGCGCCCTTGGGTATCGGGTGTCCGTCCAGTACGACCGCGCGTGTGGTGGACCGTGTGACGAGCCAGGCCGGGCCGTACATGCGCATGGCTTCCTTGAGGATGCTGCGCATGTACGGCAGGGAGCTCAGGTCCTGCTGGCGCAGCGGCCGGTCGCCGCACACGGCGTCGAGCTCGTCGTGCAGCCGCCGCTCGATCTCCGCGTTCCGGCTGATCTCGTACAGGGCCCAGGCGAGTGTCGTACCCGTGGTCTCGATGGCGCCGGTGAGGAGCGTGATCGCCTCGTCCTGAAGCTGTTGGCGTGAGAGGGGGCCCGTCTCGGGGTCGTCGGCGGTGAGGAGGGTGGAGAAGAGGCCGCCTTCGGACGAGCCTTCGGACGAGCTGTCCCGGTGCGCGGGGCAGCCGGCGGGCGGCTCGGCCGACGAGTCCGGCTGCGCGGCCAGTTGGGCACGGTGATGGTCGATCGCCTGGTCGATGAGTGTCCGCAGGCGCGCGACCCGCTGCTCGTGCGCGCGGTTCGCGGGTAGCGGGAGCTTCGTCACCCAGCCCGGCAGGATGGTCTGCCGGATCGTGCCCCGCATGATCGCCGGCATCAGAGTCCGGAACTCCTCCTCGACATGGTCCGGCAGGCCCGAACCGAAGAGTGCGACGAGGAAGGTCGACAGCGTCAGGTCGTTCATGTCCTCGTACGTGTCTCGCGCGACCCCCTCCGCCCACGCCTCGGTCGCCGCACGAACGTGGCTGATCATGACATCGCCCCGGGTGGCGATGTGCGCTTTGCCGAACATCGGCTGCATCAGCCGACGGTGCTTCAGGTGCAGGTCGCCGTCGGCGATCGTGGCGAGCCCGTCGCCGAAGAACACCCGCAGCGCATCAATGATCTTGCCGCCCTTGGCGAACGCGTCGACCTCCGTCACCAGCACACGTCGCGTGACGGACGGATCGGTGACCACATAGGCGGCGGTGGGGCCGATCAGGATCTTGACGACGCTGCCCTGCTTGCGCAGCGAGTCCATGAACTCCAGGGGGCGTCTGGCCAGTTGGTGCCCATGTCCGATCAAGGGAAGGCGACCGGGCGCGGTGGGAGCCGCAGCGGGGGTACCCGATATGCCACTCATCGGCACATCTCCTCAGGGTCAACTCGGGGTTGGGGCGATCATGAAATGCATGCCCATGCCCTCCATGGCGTATCCGCTGTTTGTGTCAAACCGTCGTGAACGGTTCGGGCAATGAGTGAAGGGATTTGTCGACTTCAACGTCCCGGGCCCGGAGTGTGGCAAAACCTTCAACTATGTGGCCGGTGAGGTTGATGATCGCCAGATCAAACCCGATAAGGTTCCGTGTGGCGCGGCGAGTTGGCGCGATGGTGATCGGTTGTCGCTCGTTGCCCACGCGTGCCTGTCGCGGGGGAGACCCGCCCGCGACGAGTGCGGCCACGACCCCCTACCCCCTCTATCCCCCTGTTCGATCGTGTTGCTTCGAAGGATGCACATGGAACTTGCCACCCCGCCGCCGGCGGCGCGGGCGCCGGTCACTTGGTACAGCTGGTGGGCGCTGCCGCTGACCTTAGGTGCTGGGACCGTCGCCGCCGCGATCACGGGCTCCGGCCAGACCCGAATAACCGCGATCGTCGCCGGTGCCGTGGCGACAGCGGCAAGTGCCGCCTGCGTACGGCTGCTTGTCCGGTCCCAGCATCAACTGCGCCGGAGTGCTGGTGAGTTCAGGAACGCGCAGGCCGAGCACTCACAGCAGTGGCAGCAGCATGTGGCCGGCCTGGAGCGGAAGTACGCGGCCGAGCGTGGGACCCATGACGCGCAGCTGGCCGAACAGGCCCAGGCGTACGAGGCGCGGATCGCCGAGCAGGCCCAGGCCTGGCAGGAACAGCTGGACCGGCAGCAGGCCGCCGTCGCTCTGCTCGCCGAAACCCAGCTGCCGGACGCGCTGAAGCGGCTGCGCGCCGGTGAGGCCATCGACGACGTGCTGCCCACCGTCAACCAGTGCGCGGAGGTCAGCCCCGACCTGCGGGCCGAACTGCGCAAGGTCCTCAGGACGGCCCTGATCGGCGTGGAGGAGGAGTTCAACCGCTCCACGTCGGCCGAGCAGGCCGTCATCAGTATCGGCAACCGCATCCACGTGCTCACCAGCAAGCTGCGCGGTCGGCTGCACGAGATGCAGGGGGAGCACGGCAGGCTGCCCGCCGTGGCCCACGGGCTGATGGAGCTCGACCAGGAGATCGGTCCCGCCGACTGTCTGGCCGCGAGCATCGGCGTACTCGGCGGCTCGGACCGGCCCGGCCGGCAGTGGCAGGAGCCGCAGCGACTGCTCAGCGTGGTCCGTGGCGGCATCGGCCGGATCAAGGACTTCGAGCGAGTCCAGGTCCGGCATCTGCCCGAACTCGGCGTCGACGGCGGCCTGGTGGACCACCTCACGCTGGTCTTCGCCCACCTCCTGGACAACGCGGCGCGCTACTCGCCGCCCACCGAGCCTGTGGTCGTCTCCGGCAAGGAGGTGCCCAACGGCGTCGGTATCGAGATCCAGGACTCGGGCAAGGGGCTGAACGAGGAGAAGAAGCGTGAGGCGCTTCAGTCGCTCGAGGGCGAGGCATCCGGCCCCGGTCTCGGTGGTGTGTCCGAGGACGCTCATCTCGGACTGCGAGTGGTGGGCTCCCTGGCCCGCCGCTACGGCATCAGAGTCACCTTCGCGGACTCGCCCTGGCTCGGCACCTCGGTGGTAGTGGTGGTACCGCACAAGTATTTCAGCCCGCTGCCCGCCGCCGTCACGGCTCCGGCTCCGGCCGCCCAGGTCTCCGCCGCGGCCGAGCCGGACGCTGAGGCGGCCGCGCCCGAACCCGCTCAGGTTCCCGTGGAAGAGGCCGGGGACACCACTCCGGGCGGACTGCCCAGGCGTCGCAGGCGAGTGGAGTCCGCGCGGCCGAAGCCGGCCGAGCGTGACGACGGGTCCGGTACCACGGCCTCGCACGCCGTGCCGCCGGACGCGTCCTTCACCGGTCTGGCCGCCTTCGCCACCGCCGGCCGGGAGTCGGCCGACGGAGACGGGCCGACCGCCGAGCGCGAGCCGGCAGCCGGACGTGAGTCCACCGAGCACAGCACTGAAGAGAGCGACTAGTCCACATGACGCAACAGGGAACCGACGTGAGCTGGGCGCTCCGCGATCTGGTCGAGAGCATCAAGGAGATCAGTTTCGCCCTCGTGGCCTCCAGCGACGGCAAGGCGATCACCTCCTATGGTGCCGACGATCCCGACGATGTGGACCGTTTCGCCGCCGTGGTGGCGGGCCTGCAGGCGCTGGCCCAGCCTGTGGCCGGGCACTTCCCCAAGTACGGGGGGCAGCTGCGCCTTGCGATGATCGAGGTGGACGGCGGACACCTCTTCGTCGTGCGGGCCGGCGTGGAGACGTACCTCGGAGTGCTCGCCAGGGAAGGGCTCGACCAGGGCCTGCTCGGCCATCAGATGAGGGATCTGGCCCGCAGGATGGGTGAGCTCCTCGGCACCACTCCGCGCCTGGAGGAGCGCACTGGATGAGTGGTCCCCGCCGACCCACGGACCCGTCCGGTCTCGAGCGCTACTACGTCCTCACAGGTGGCCGCAGCGGACCGGGCGGTTCGGCGTCGAGCCTTGACGTGGCGACCCTCATCATCTCCCGCGCCGCCGCCGTCCCCGGCCTGCAGCACGAGCACGAGGAGATACTCCGGCGCTGCCGCGATCCGCTGTCGGTCGCCGAACTCGGCGCCCACCTCGGATTGCCGTTCAACATTCTCGCGGTGCTCCTGGCCGATCTGCTGGACGCAGGCCGCATCGAAGCCCGTGACCCCATCCCGGCGTCCGACGCCGGCCGCGGGCCCGACCTCGCGCTCCTTGAGGAGGTACTCAGTGGACTTGAAAGGCTTTGACCATCCCGGCCGGCACACGGCCGAGGGCACGGTGCCGGCCGGCGCCCGCTCGGTGAAGGTGATGATCGCCGGCGGGTTCGGCACCGGAAAGACCACCATGGTCCGCTCGGTCAGCGACATCAAGCCGCTCACCACCGAGGAGACGCTGACCCAGGCCAGTGCCGACGTCGACAACCTGATCGGGGTGGCCGACAAGCAGGAGACCACCGTCAGCCTCGACTTCGGCAAGATCGGCATCAACGAACAGCTGGTGCTGTACCTGTTCGGGACGCCGGGGCAGGAGCGGTTCTGGTTCCTGTGGAACGGCCTGTTCAAAGGTGCGCTCGGCGCCGTCGTCCTGGTCGACACCCGGCGGCTGGCCTCCAGCTTCCGGGCGATCGAGGAGATGGAGCGGCAGAACGTCCCCTTCGTCATCGCGCTCAATGTCTTCCCCGACTCCAAGGAGCACCCGATCGAAGAGATCCGGGACGCCCTGGACATCTCCCCGCACACCCCGGTCGTGGCTTGCGACGCCCGTGACCGGGAATCCAGTCGTGACGTACTCATCGCCCTGATACGTCATCTGAAGGAACGCTCTGCCGTCGCTCTGGAGTCCCGATGACCGATCAGCCCCAGAACGGTTCCGAAGCCCCGCGGGGCTGCCCCGTCGCACATGGCGGGGGAGACGAACTCACGCGCCTGTACGGGCCCGAGGCGGCGAGCGACCCGCACGGCATCTACGCCAGGCTGCGCAAGGAGCACGGGCCCGTCGCGCCGGTACTGCTCGAAGGTGACGTCCCAGCGTGGCTGGTGCTCGGGTACCGGGAGAACAGACGGGTGCTCGACAATCCCCGTCAGTTCAGCCGGGACGCGCGGATCTGGCGAGACTGGAAGGAGGGTCGTGTCGAGAGCACCTCACCACTGATCCCGATGCTCGGCTGGCGTCCCGACTGCGTGTCCCAGGACGGCGAGCCGCACCGGAGGCTGCGTGGCGCGGTCACGGACAACCTGCAGGCCGTGGCGAGCCGAGGCATACGCCGTCATGTGACGCACTTCGCGAACAAGCAGATCGACGCGTTCGCCGACAAGGGCAGCGCCGACCTGGTGATGGAGTACGCCGAGTATCTGCCGATGCTCGTACTCACCAGGGTGTTCGGACTCGCGGAGGGGGAGGGGCGGCGGTTGGCCGAATCCTCCGCCCAGGTGCTCAAGGGAGGCGAGGACGCCCTCCTGCACAACGACCGCATCATGCAGATCCTCGGCGAACTCGCCGAACGCAAGCGTGCGGAGCCCGGGGCCGACTTCACCACCGGACTGCTCGAGCATCACGCCGGCCTCGACGACGACGAGATCCTCAGCCACCTGCGGCTGGTGCTGATCGCCGCGCACACCACCACCAGCAATCTGCTGGCCCGGGTGCTGCAGCTGGTCCTCACCGACGCCACCAGGCTCGCCGGGCTGGTCAGCGGGCAGCTGAACATCTCCGCGGTCGTCGAAGAGGTGATGTGGAACACCCCGCCGCTGGCCGTCCTCCCGGGTCGCTTCGCCGCCACCGATCTCGAACTCGGCGGACACCGGCTCCAGGAGGGCGACCTGCTGGTGCTCTGCCTGACCGCGGGCAACGTCGATCCGGAGATCCGGCCCGACGTCGGCATCTCCGTGCACGGCAACCAGTCGCATCTCGCGTTCAGCGGCGGTCCACACGAGTGCCCGGGGCAGAACATCGGCCAGGCCATCATCGAGACGGCCGTCGACGTCCTGCTGCACCGCGTGCCGGGCCTGCGCCTCGCGGTGGCGCCCGAGGAGCTCAGCTCGACGGCCTCGACCTGGGAGGCACGACTGGACCGTCTCCCGGTCGAGTTCGCCGTGTAGAAGTCAGCGCGGCACAGCAATCTGTGCCGCACAGAAGCCCGTTCGGCCGGCCACCTCACGGATGGCCGGCCGAACGGGCTTCTGTGCGACAGGCCGCGAGGAGACCCTCCGACGTCAGACCGTGAGCAGGTCGTCCACCGATCCCCGGCCCGCCAACTCGGCGGCGGCCGCCGGGCTTTTCTTGTCCGCGGCGTACCGCCCCGAGGTCAGCGCCCACTCGTAGTTGCCGTTGATCCAGTGCTGGATGGCCTCGATGCCCATCCGTACCCGCTCCCGCTCGTCCTCGTCCAGGCCGAGCTCGTCGTACATCTGCGGTACTTGGGCCTCCAGTTCGAGATACTGGTTGAGACACTCCGTGGTCATCCGGAACGCCTCGTCGGCCGCTTCCTCCCAGGTGCACCGGTTCTCCCGGTGCAGGACGGCTATCAGGTTGTGTCCGTCCCCTCGGCGTTTCTCGCGCTCGAAGGAATGGATGTCGTTCATGAACCCGATGGTGTCCGCGGCGAGATCACGCATCCTGATCATCAGCGGATGCGCCTGCACCTGAGCCGGAACCTCGAAACCACGACTGCGTTCACCGGCGTCGATGCTGTGGTGGATGCCGACCGTGCGGCGGCGGAACTCGGTGTACTCGTCGAGGTCGAGCGTGCCCGCCAGGCCTCGGGCCGCCAGGTCCACCTCCTCGGTGTGCGCCACGAGGAACCGGCCCCAGGAGGCCGCGAACCGCGTACGCCACGCCAGCGACATACCCTCCGAAAGATGCGCCCAGACCTCCGCCCAGGCCATGGTGATCGGGCAGTCCACCCGGGGGGTGCTGCCCGCGGGACGCAGCGGTGTGACGATGAGCTCCCGCGCCACGTCGGCTATCCGGTCGGCACGGTCAGGTCTACTGGCGTCGAACTGGTCATCGAACAGGAAGGCCAGTGAGAACCAGTTCATGAGGACGACCATGTCCTCGGCCGAGGCGTGGGGATAAGTGCGGGCGGCGGCCTGGGGCAGGTCCCAGGACACGTACTCCTCGAAGCCGGCCTGGCTGCGCACCAGGCGCCGGTCCCACACCCAGCGCAGATGTCGCGCCCGGGCGTGATCGAGGTGCTCACTGATGGGGGTGTCGAACGGGAGGTCGAACTTGACGTCCTGCGGCATTCGCGTCCTCTCCTGGAGACGGTTCACAGAGCCCCCCACCCTGCGGGCGGGCGATCGGAACTTGACGCCCGCCAAACTCGAACTGCGCTTCCCGAGGCGAAAGTTGACTCGATTACGCTACGAGGCTGCCCTGATCGTAAATGATCTATGCCGTGACCTCCGTGACTTCTTCGTGACCTTCGTTACTCTTTTGAGCTCCTGTGGCCGAATGCATACGCTTGTGTCCGGCACAGCGGAGTGATCGAGCTCACCGGCCGGTACCTCATGCGGGAGGTCAGCGGCTCGCGGACGACTGATTCCGTGCGGCGGGGTACCCGATGGCGGGGAGCGACGGGCGGGAACGCCGCCGCGTCCGGCCCCGTACGGAGGAGACATGGCACTGGTAGTGGCAGGCGTGGTGGTACTGGACTGTGCCGAGCCCGAGAAGCTCGCCGCGTTCTACGAGGAGTTGCTCGACGCCAAGCAGACGGACGCGACCGCGAACCGCGTGGAGATCAAGGGCGGTGAAGGGCTCCGCATGGCGTTCCGCCGGGACATGACGGCCACCCCGCCGAGCTGGCCGCGGCCCGAGAACTCCCTGCAGGTCCACCTCGACTTCCATGTGGAGGACCTCGACGAGGCGGAGCGCAAGGTCGTATCACTCGGCGGGCGGCCGCTGGACACCAAGGAGGCGGCCGGTCCGTTCGAGGAGCGGGGGTACGCCGATCCGGCCGGCCACTCCTTCACACTGCGCCGCATGCGCGACACGGCGCCCAAGTCGGGCTGAGCGCCCGGGAGTCGGTCAGCCCTGGCGAGTCGGCCCGTCGGCCCGGTGGGCGCGCAGTGCCGCCAGGGCGCGGTCGGCGTGCGCGCTCATCCTGATCTCGCTGCGCACGACTTCGAGTATCTTCCGGTCCTCGGAGATGACGAAGGTGACCCGCTTCGTGGGCGCCATCGTGAAGCCCCGCTTCACCCCGAACCGCTCGCGGATCTCCCCCTCGGGGTCGGACAGCAGCGGAAACCCCAGGGTGTGCTTTCCGGCGAACTCCTGCTGCCGGTCGACCGGATCGCCGCTGATGCCCACCGGCCGCGCCCCGACGGCGGCGAACTCGGCGGCCAGGTCGCGGAAATGGCACGCCTCGGCGGTGCAGCCGGGAGTCAGGGCGGCCGGATAGAAGAAGAGGACGACGGGGCCGTCGGCCAGGAGCTCGGAGAGCTGCCGGGAGGTTCCGGTTTCGTCGGGCAGCGCGAAGTCCTCGACGGTGTCGCCCACCTCTGTCCGGTTCTTCATGGCTCGATCCCTTGGCTCCTGGCCCCGCGGCCCCGCATGTGGACGCCAACCCTACTTGACGGTAAGAAGTCAGTCCCGGCCGCCCTTGTCGCCCGCCGGCCACACTCCGGTCGCGCGTTCGACGGCCGTCGCACCCGAACGGTCCACGGCGCTGCGGACGACGGCGAAGATGGCGCCCTGGATGGCCGCGGCCAGCAGCACCTCGCCCCAACTCCGGTCCTTGTCCAGTGCGTCGGGCGCGTCCTCCTCGTGCCGGATCGCCTGCCACGTCTTCTGGAAGGCCAGGCCGGCGAGGGCTCCGCTCGCCCAGCCGAGCAGGAACCCGAGGGGTTTGTAGGCGAGGGGCAGCTTCATCTTTTTCTTCTTCGGCATCGCTGTCTCCTTATGTCTTTGTATCTTTGAGTCTTTTCTCTGCGGCTCAGGTCGTTCCTCGGCCTGTGTCATCCTCCGGTGGCCGGCCGGCCACCGGGACCTCCTCGCCCTCGGGTATGGGCCCCGGCGGGGTCCCGTCGCCGAACGGACGGCCGCCGAGCTCCTCGCGGCGATGAGGCGTCAGCCAGCCCGACAGATCGGGCCCGAGCGGCACGATGCCGGTCGGGTTGATGCCCGTGTGGACCTGGTAGTAGTGACGCTTGATGTGATCGAAGTCGGCGGTGTCGCCGAAGCCGGGCGTCTGGTAGAGGTCGCGTACGTAGGCCCACAGGACCTGGTTCTCGGTCAACTTCCAGCGGTTGCACTTGAAGTGGCCGTGGTAGACGGCGTCGAAGCGGACCAGCGTGGTGAACAGCCGGATGTCCGCCTCCGTGATCGTGTCGCCGACCAGGTAGCGCCGGTTGCCGAGCCGCTCCGTCAGCAGCTCCAGCCGTCGGAAGAGACGCTCACAGGCCTCGGCGTACTCCTCCTGATCGGTGGCGAAGCCGGCCCGGTACACCCCGTTGTTGACGTCCTCGTAGACGTCCGCCATGACCTCGTCGATCTCGTCGCGCAGCCGCGCCGGGTAGAGATCGGGTGCCCCGTCCCGGTGCAGGGCCGTCCACTCGGTGGCCAGGTCCAGGGTGATCCGCTGGTAGTCGTTGGTGACCAGACGGCCGCTGGGGACGTCCACGATCGCGGGCACGCTGACGCCACCCGGATACTCCGGCTCCCGCGCGTCGTACGCCTCGCTCAGGAACCCGATGCCGAGTACAGGATCACGGCCGCCCGGATCCAGCGTGAAACGCCAGCTGCGGTCGTCCTGGACGGGGTCGGTGATGGCCATCGACAGGGCGTCCTCGAGCCCCAGCAGCCGGCGCGAGATCACCGCACGGCTCGCCCACGGGCAGGCGCGGCTGACGACCAGACGGTAGCGCCCGGCCTCGACCGGCCAGCCGTCCCGGCCGTCCGCCGTGATGCGATCGGTGAAGTGGCTCTTGGAGCGCCTGAAGGGCTTCCTCCCATACGCCCGGTTGCCCTCGGTGCCGCTCATCACGCCTCTCCTTCCTGACGGGTCCCTGGGAGGACGAGTTCCCCGGATTTGGCCGTCACCCCCGTGTGAGGGCGCGCGACCGGGGCAATCGGCCGAAGTGAGCCATAAGCCGTTGACCCGATCGGACCGCAGGACACGCCTCACCGTGCTCGTGGCGCTGGCCGCGAACCTCGTCATCGCCGTGGCCAAGGCCGTGGGCGGCTTCGTCGCGGGGTCGCCGGCGCTGCTCTCGGAGGCGGCGCACTCGGTGGCCGACAGCACGAACGAGGTGTTCCTCCTCGCCGCCCTGCGCCGCAGCCGGCGTCGCGCCGACAGCCGCCACCCCTTCGGGTACGGAAAGGAACGCTTCTTCTGGTCCCTGCTGGCAGCCGTCGGCATCTTCGTGATGGGCGGCTGCTTCTCCTTCTTCCAGGGTGTGGAAGCCCTGAGCCGGGGCGCCGCGGAGTCCTACGACGGCTATGTGGCGGGGCTGGTGGTCCTCGGTGTCGCCCTCGTCTCCGAGGGGGCGTCCCTGCTGCGGGCCCTGCACCAGGTGCGCACACAGGGCGGCGCCTCCGCAGCTCGCGACCCGGCCCTGCGGACGGTGGTCGCGGAGGACGGCACCGCCGTGCTCGGCGTGACCCTCGCGATCACGGGGCATGGCGCTCCATATGAGCACCGGGCAGGTCGTCTGGGAGGCGGCGGCGTCGTTCGCCATCGGGGCACTGCTCGTGTACGTGGCGTACCGGCTGGGGCGTGAGGCGCGTGACCAGCTGATCGGCCGTGCCGCCGATCCCGAGCTCAGCCACCGTGTCCGGGCCCTGCTGGCGGCGCAGCCGGAGATCGACTCCGTGGAGTCCCTGCTGACCATGCAACTCGGTCTGGACTCGACCCTGGTGGCCGCCCGGGTCGACCTCACGCCCGGCCTGGACAGCGAGGACGTCGAACTGGTCGCCGAGCGGATCAAGCGGTCGGTGTCCCATACGGCCCCTGAGGCCGAGCAGATCTTCCTCGACGTGACGGACGCGCCGACCGCGAAACGGGACGCTCGTCGGGGGCCGCGTGGGGGCTGACCTGCCCGGAAGGGCGGCCGGCCGGGCCCCGGGGCGGACAGCGATGGGCCCCGCCGCGACGGGGGAGCGCGGCGGGGCCTGAAGGTCGTGTGCCCGGCGCACGACGGTTCATTCCTGCCGGGCCCGCCAAATCTTCCGGAGAACCTGCCGGACCGTGATCGCCGTCAGTGCCCGCCGGCCGGTTCCAGGACGAAAACCGGGATCTCGCGGTCGGTCTTCTTCTGGTAGTCGGCGTACGGCGGATACGCCGCGACGGCGCGCTCCCACCACAAAGCCTTCTCCTCGCCCGTCACTTCACGGGCGATCATGTCCTGGCGCACCGTGCCGTCCCGGAGCTCGACCCGCGGATCGGCCAGGACGTTGTGGTACCAGACCGGATGCTTGGGCGCGCCGCCCAGGGAGGCGACGGCGGCGTAAGCGCCCTCGTGCTCCACGCGCATGAGCGGGGTCTTGCGTACCTTGCCGCTCTTGGCGCCCCGGGTGGTCAGCAGGATCACGGGCATCCCCGTGTCCATCAGCGTGGTCCCCTTGGTCCCACCGGAACTCTCGATCAACTCCACCTGCTCACGAACCCACTGCGTGGGGCTGGGCTCGTACTCGCCCTCCAGAGGCATGCCTTCGTTCCCATCGTCGTGTGCGTGCTGAACCATTCCAGGCTCACATCTACCCCACAGAACTCAACCATGCCCAGGGGTGTCCGGCCCCGGTCATGCAACGATGGTTCTCCCTGTCGGGGACACCGCCGCTGGCCAGGACATCACCGTCGAGAGGAAGTCCATGACCGACCGACCGCCCCTGCCACCCTTCACCCGTGAGACCGCGGCGCAGAAGGTCCAGGCGGCCGAGGACGCCTGGAACACCCGCGACCCCCACAAGGTCGCGCTCGCGTACTCGGAGGACTCGGTCTGGCGCAACCGCGACACCTTTGTGACGGGCCGCGCCCGCATCGTGGAGCTGCTCACCGAGAAGTGGCGCCGCGAGCAGGAGTACGCCCTGCGCAAGGACCTCTGGGCCTTCGACGGCAACCGCATCGCCGTCCGCTTCCAGTACGAATCCCATGATGCCGACGGTCAGTGGTGGCGCTCGTACGGCAACGAACTCTGGGAGTTCGACGAACACGGTCTGATGACCCGGCGCGAGGCCGGTATCAACGACGTACCGATCGAGGAGAAGGAGCGCCGGATCTTCGGCCCGCACCCGGACTCGGAGCGCGGGGACTCCTTTCCCCTCCAGTAGGGCCTGTTCAGTAGGCTTCGGACGGTGACCGAACAGGCCGGGAAACCCTTCCTCTACGTCGTCGTCTGCGCCGCCGGAGTCGCCGAGGGCGTCGGCGCGTTGATCACACTCGCCCAGGAGCGCGACTGGGACGTCGGCGTCATCGCGACCCCGCTCGCGACGGGCTTCTTCGACACCGCCGCGGCCGAGGAGCAGACCGGACGGATGATCCGCTCCGCCTGGCGGTCGCCGGGCGACCCGCGGCCCTTCCCGGACCCGGACGCCGTCGTCGTGGCGCCCGCGACGTTCAACACCGTCAACAAATGGGCGGCCGGGATCTCCGACACCCTTGCCCTCGGCACGCTCTGCGAGGCGTACGGCCTCGGCGTCCCGATCGCCGTACTCCCTTGCGTCAGTGAGGCGTTGGCCGCCCACCCCGCCTACCAGGAGAGCCTGAAGCGGCTGCGCGGGATGGGCGTCCGGTTCGGCGAGCACTCCTTCGGCGGTCCGGTGGAGGGCGGGTTTCGCTGGGAGCGGGCCCTGGAGCTGCTGGATCCGTAGCTCCGTAGCCGAGTAGCCGAGTAGCCCGGTCCGCCCGGACCGGCTCAGTGGCCCAGCTCGGCCAGCAACTCCCGTTGCAACAGCGCCCGATGAGCCCGTACGAGGTCGTCGCGGCCAACCGGGCACAGAACACCTCGAGTTCGACTCATCGGGGTCTCCCGTCAGCGGGTCTCGCGGACGTAGTCGGCGCTGCCCGGCTTCGACACCAGCACATCCCGGCGCACGATGCACAGCCGGTCACCGAAGCCCGAACGGGCCTTCTTCAGGCCGTTGTCCGTGTACTCGATCACGACGACCCGGTCATCGAACGCCTTGGCGTACTCACCGCACTCGTCGTATTCGCCGCACTCCTCCGCCACCGCGAAATCGAGCCCCGTACGGGACCGGAAGCCGGCCAGCTCCACCGTGTTCTTCTGTGCGATGGCCAGGCCCCGGGCGTGCGCGTGCGCGGAGAGAAGCTTGATGAAGGACGCGGCGTCGTTCGCGGTCAGCAGGCGGCGCGAGCGGGTGTAACTGTCGTAGTTGTCCGGCTCGACGGCGTCGTAGCCCTTGGCCGCGCAGCCGTCGACCCACTGGTTGATCCGGTCCGCGATCCGCTTGCGTTTGGCAGACGTACCGATGTCGAGCAGTGCCTCGCCCCAGTCGCCGTCCACGACGACCTTGCCCGTCCTGTCGCGCAGCAGCAGCTCTGCGGGCCAGTCGTCCCGCTCGTCCGGCTGGGCCTGGAAGGCGTTGACGTAACAGATGTTGTAGAGACCGGGGGCGGGCGCGTCCGTGCGGTCGCGGCTGACGATGCGGACTCCGGCCGGCGGAGAATAGGAGCCGCCGATCTGGTAGTCGAAGCCGACGTGCCGGGGCGGCAGCCGGACGCTCCTGGGCGTCGGGGCCGGCGTCGGCTTCCGTTTCGCGGTGTCGGCCGGGTCGTCGTCGGACCAGGACGTACAGGCGGCCAGCGCCGCGAGGGCGACCAGAGCAGCGGCTGCCCTGAGGCCTCCGGCGCGGGCAACACGCTTGACGGGCATGTCCGCTCCATCAATCGCGAGTACGACCCCGCCTCGGACGCCTACAGCGATCCTGGCGACTTTGGCCGGACTTGAACCATGTCCGCTACCGGCTGGGCGCACCTCTGCGTACCGGGCTGCACGCCTCGGCACGCCAGGATCAAAGCGTGGGAAATCGCGCGCGTCAAGTAGGTGCCCGCCTCCTTGGCGGCTTCTCCCAACCGACTCGCTGTCAGGCGCGAGTTAGCGCGGCAAGTGGATGGTGTGCGGGGCGGCCTGTCAGTGGTGCCGTGCATGATCGGGCGCATGGTTCACGGATCCTCGGATGCTCTGCGCTCTCTCGCCCTGCGGCACCTGTCTCCCGACGTTGCCGCGCAGTGGCTCGGTCTGCTGCGCCCCGGATTCCGACTTGAGGTAGCCGCAGGCTCGGACAACCTGGTCGGTCATCTCGGTGGTCGGCCGAAGCTGCCGGCGGATACGGACTGGCCTGTGTGGGAGGGGCACGGGCCGCTCTCGTTCATCGCTTCGATCGACTGCGCGGCGCTGCCCGCCGATGCTCTGGATATCGACCTGCCGGACGCGGGGAGGCTGCTGTTCTTCTACTTCGACGGTCAGCTGGATGACGGTGATGCTCTCGTGCTGCCGGAGGATCGAGAGAGCTGGGCGGGCGCCCGAGTGCTCTACGTACCGGCCGGCGAAGAGGCGCTGGAGCACGAGACGCCCGCGGAACTCGAGCCGTATCCCGTGGTGTTGCTGGCCGGCCGGGTGGAGATGACGGCGGCCGAGCCCTGGCATCCGCGGATCCGCGAGACCTTCGCACCGGGTGCCCCGCTGGGGCAGCGCTACGACCACCCCGTGTGCACTCAGGAGTTCCTCGACGCGCTCTGGGAGTTCGACGACGCGGCGGGCCACCAGATCGGTGGCCATGCGCATGCGGTTCAGAACCCGGTGGAGATGGAGATCGCGGAAGCGGTCCTGGAGGGGGAGACGTCCTGGGACGATCCCCGGCTGTCGAAGGAAGCGGGCAGTTGGGTGCTGCTGGCGCAGTTCGACAGCGAGGACGCCGCGGACATGATGTGGGGTGACGCCGGGGCCCTGTACTGGCTGATGCGCCCGCAGGACCTGGCCGAGCGGCGATTCGACCGGGCCATGTTCACCTGGCAGTGCAGCTGATGGCCACCAGGTCATGTCGCGTACTCGAACCCGCAGACCCTGATCGGTCAGTGACCGCCTGTTCACAACAGTGGCGGCGCATCAATTCCCTGATTCATTACCTGTCGGCGTGCGGGGCTGTCGCGGGTAGTTCCACAGTGATGCGGATCCCGCCGGCAGAGCGCGGGGTGAGGGTGAGTGTTCCGTCGTGTGCGTGGGTGATGGTCTTGACGATTGCCAGGCCGAGGCCGACGCCTGCGTGGTCGGCGTGTATGCGCTCGGTGCCGCGCTGGAACGGTTCGGTGAGTGTCGAGGCCAGTTCTGGAGTGAGCTTCTCGCCGGTGTTCTCGACAGTGAGCACCACAGTCTTGGGGCGGACGCTGGTATTGACCCACACGGTGCCCTGTTCAGGCAGGTTGTGGACGATCGCGTTGTGCACGAGGTTCGTGGTCAGCTGCAGCAGGAGCGCTTGCGATCCGATCTTGGGGGTGATGTCGCCGGAGGTCTCGATGGTGACGCCGTGCTTTTCCGCGAGGGGGAGGAGTGTTTCGGTGGCCTCTTCTACGAGCAGGGACAGGTCGACAGGTTCTCGGGTGAAGGACCTCTGGTTGGCGTGGCTGAGCAGGAGCAGTGCTTCAGTGAGGTTGATCGCTCGGGTGTTGACGGCGTGGAGGCGGTCGATGACTTCGCCGGCGTCGTGGTTCGGATCGGTGCGGGCCACGTCGAGAAGCGCCTTCGAGATCGCCAGCGGGGTGCGCAACTCGTGAGAGGCGTTGGCTGCGAATCTCTGCTGTTCGGCGACGTGCGCTTCGAGCCGTGCGAGCATCGTGTCGAAGGCGTCGGCGAGTTCGCGGAACTCGTCTTTGCGGCCCGGTAGCCGGATCCGGTGGGAGAGTGATCCGTTCGTGGCCATGCGTGTGGCGTTGGTGATCCGGGTCAGCGGGGCGAGCATCCGGCCGGCGAGGATCCACCCTCCCACGAGGCCGAACACCAGCAGGAACGCCAGCACTGCGGCTGCCCTCGGAGCGAAAACGTTCAGGAGGGCGGACCGGACAGGAAAAACACCACTCGTGGGCTTGTCATCGGGGTTGATGAGCATCGCGCGGTCGGGGACATAGCGGAGGAGGAACACCCACACCGCCGCGAGCAGCAGGGCGCCGGCCAGCATGAGGAACCCGGCGTAGCTGAGGGTGAGTTTGAGGCGAACGCTCAACCCAGGTGCCCTATCCACGCTCGCCTCCCTCGTGTCCGGCCTCCGGTTGCGTGTCGATGCGGTAGCCGACGCCTGGCACGGTGGCGATGATCCAGGGTTCGCCGAGCCGTTTGCGCAGTGCCGAGACGGTGATGCGTACGGCGTTGGTGAAAGGGTCGGCGTTCTCATCCCATGCGCGTTCCAGGAGTTCTTCGGCGCTGACGACACCGCCCTCGGCAGCGACGAGGGCTTCGAGCACGGCGAACTGCTTCCTGGTCAGCGCGACATAGCGGCTGTCCCGGTACACCTCTCTGCGGAACGGGTCCAGCCGCAGACCTGCGATCTCTCGCACGGGAGGCCTGTTGTGGGCGCGTCTGCGGTCGAGTGCTCTGAGCCTGAGCACGAGTTCTCGGAGTTCGAACGGCTTCGTGAGGTAGTCGTCGGCGCCGAGCTCGAACCCGGAGGCCTTGTCGTCGAGCCGGTCGGCAGCGGTGAGCATGAGGATCGGCATGCCGCCGCCGGAGGCGACGATGTGTTTGGCGATCTCGTCACCGGACGGTCCGGGGACGTCGCGGTCGAGGACGGCGATGTCGTAGGCGTTGACGCTCAGCACTTCCAGAGCGGTGTCACCGTCACCCGCGATGTCGGCCGCGATCGCTTCCAGGCGTAGGCCATCGCGGATGGCTTCTGCCAGATAGGGCTCGTCCTCGACGATCAGCACACGCATGCTCCGAGGCTACGAGCCGACGCATATCGTCGGCGTATCGAAAACCAGATACGTGCCGGCAACACCGCGCTGCCTTGACTGGCGGTATGACTCGAACCCCACCATTAGCACGAACAACGCCCCGCCGGATCCGCCGGCTCCTTGTCGTCGGCCTGCTGGTCGTCCTGGCAGTGATCACCGCAGCCCTCGGCTACCAGGTGGCGAAGTCCTCGTCCTCTTCGGCCGCATCACCCTCGAATGCTCTTCGCAGTGACCACCTTGGTGCGCTCGGCGAGGCTGACGGTGTCGTCCCCGACGGTGTGACGGTCTTCGATGACGCGATTCCGGCTCTGGCCAACCTCGATCCAGGCCTGCTCAAGGCCCTCCGCCAGGCTGCAACGGCTGCCGCGGACGACGGAGTCGAGTTCTACGTCAACAGCGGCTGGCGTTCCCCGGGGTACCAGAATCAGCTTCTTCGCGAGGCGGTCTCCAAGTACGGGTCTGAAGACGAGGCCGCCCGAAGGGTGGCCACCGCGGCGACGTCTCCTCACGTGTCGGGGGACGCGGTCGACATCGGGCACTCCGATGCGACGGCGTGGCTGTCCGACCATGGTGCCGAGTACGGGCTGTGCCAGATCTACAGGAACGAACCCTGGCACTACGAACTGCGCACCCGTGCCATCGATCGTGGTTGCCCGCGCATGTATGCCGACCCCACCCAGGACCCGAGGATGCAGCAGTGACCGGCAGTGAGCGCGGACAGACAACGGCACAGGTGGACACGGCGGAGACCGGACAGGGCGGCGCCGGCCACCGGGATGCCGACTCCGGTACCCGGCGCTCGGGCATCCGCCGGGACACCGGCGCCGGGCCCTGGCGCGCGCGCATCCGCCGGGCGATCCGCGCCGGCTCCCTGCCGGGGCCCTGGAAGCGCGGCCTGGTGCTAGCGGCGCTGGCGCTGCTGCTCGGAATGCTCATGCTGCTGCACACGAAGATCCCGAACCGGATCGGGGGCCTCGGCAGCCTGGTGGAGACCTTCCTGCCTTGGTTCGGCCTGTTCATCCCGGTGCTGCTGGCCGGAGCGCTCTGGCGCCGCTCTGCCTCCGCGGTGGCCGCGCTGCTGCTGCCGGTCACGGTGTGGCTGAACCTCTTCGGCGGGCTGCTCAGCGACAAGTCCCACTCGGGCAGCGACCTCACCGTGGCCAGCCACAACGTCGGCGCCGACAACCCCGACCCCGCCGGCACCGCCCGCGACCTGGCCGCCTCCGGTGCGGACGTGCTGGCACTGGAGGAGCTGGCCCAGCAAGCCAGGGGCACGTACGAGACGGAGCTGGCGAAGGCGTATCCGTACCACACGGTCCAGGGCACGGTCGGGCTGTGGAGCAAGCTGCCGCTGTCCCACACCCAGCCGGTCGACATCAAGCAGGACGTCGGGCCGCTGGCGGACACCAAGCCGGCCGACGTCAAGATGGCCTACAACCGGGCGCTCCGCACCACGGTGGCCACGGACCACGGGGCGCTGGCGGTCTATGTGGCCCACCTGGGGTCCGTACGCGTGAATCCCAGGGCGGGCTTCTGGACGGATTCGCGGGACAGAAACGCGCGGGCGCTCGGTGCGGCCATCGCCGCCGAGCGGAACGAGCGGGTGGTGCTGCTCGGCGACCTGAACGGCACCACGGACGACCGCGCGCTCGCCGACATCACCTCGCAGCTGCACTCGGCCCAGGACGCGGCCGGGGACGCCTTCGGCTTCACCTGGCCGGCGCGGTTCCCGGTGGCGCGGATCGACCAGATCCTGGTCCGCGGCGTGAAGCCGGAGAGCTCGTGGTCGCTGCCGGCCACGGGCAGTGACCACCTGCCGGTGGCGGCCGGAATCAGCTGGTGAACACCGCATAATGGCCGGCGCTCCACCTGCTGCAGATGGCACTTGTCTTCGTCAACACGCTGGTGAGGAAACCTGGGTGGGCGCGGCTACCGTTTCCTGAGGTCGTCACCCCGTTCCGTACGGATGCAAGGAGAGTCGTGAGCACTCAGGACAAGCCGCTCGTGATCCTGCGCGCCGCCCCGCACCCCGTGGACCGGATCTTCACGCCGGCCGCGCTGGCTCTGCTCCACGAGCGTTTCACCGTCGTGGAACCGGACTCCGAAGCGGCGCTCGACCGGGCCCTGCCCGACGCCTTCGCCGTCGTGGGGCAACCTGACCTCCCAGCCGAACGGCTCACGCGGGCAGGCGAGTTGAGGGCCGTGCTCAACGTCGAGGGCAACTTCTATCCGTACGTCGACTACGAACTCTGCTTCGAGCGCGGCATCCACGTCCTGAACTGCGGCCCCGCGTACGCCCAGGCCGTCGCCGAGTACGCACTCGGCCTCGCTCTCGACCTGGCGCGAAACATCAGCCGCGAGGACCGCGCCTTCCGCGCCGGACGCGAGCGGTACGTGTCCGACGGCAACGCCGACGCCGTACTTCTGCGCGGCTCGGACGTCGGCCTGATCGGCTTCGGAAACCTCGGCCGCAGCCTGTACCCGCTGCTGTCGCCCTTCCGCCCCACCATCCGCGTCTACGACCCCTGGCTGCCGCCCGCCGTATTGCGCGAGCAGGGTCTCGTCCCGGCCACGCTGGACGAGACCCTGGCCCGCAGCCGGTTCGTCTTCGTACTCGCCACCGCCACGGAAGAGAGCCGTCATCTGCTCGGCGAGCGTGAACTCGGCCTGCTGTCCGACGGCGCCCGGCTGGTGCATGTCAGCCGAGCACCCGTCGTCGACTACCCGGCGCTGCTCGCGCGGGTCGCCCAGGGCCGTCTGCTGGCGGCCATCGACGTCTGGCCCGATGAGCCCGTCGCCCCCGACGACCCCGCTCGCGACCTGGAGGGACTGGTGCTCTCCGCCCACCGCGCGGGCGGCATCCCGGAGGCGTTCCGGACCATCGGCGACATGGTGGTCGACGACCTGACACTGATCGCCCGAGGCCTGCCGCCCGTCCGCATGCAGACCGCCGCACCCGAACTCGTCCACCGCTACCGCAACCGTCCTGTCACGTGAGGGAATCCATCACCGACAATCCATGAAGGACGCAGATGAAAGACCCAGATGAAAGACCCAGATGAAAGACCCGGACAAAGGACGCTGATGAAGGACTTCGCATGAACATCCCCTGCCGGGGCCTCCTCTTCGACAACGACGGCGTCCTGGTCGACTCCGACCCGGGCGTCGAACAGGCATGGAGCCAGTGGGCCCGTGACCGCGGCCTGCCCGCCGAGGAGGTCACCGCGATGGTGCACGGACGGCGCTCCGCCGACACCGTCGCGCTGCTCGTCGCCGACCCGCCGGAGCGGGCAGCGGCCCTCGCCGAGATCGACCGTCTGGAGATCGAGGCCGCCGCTCTCACGACCGCGCTGCCCGGCGCCCTCGACCTCCTCACGAGCCTCCCGGAGGAGAGTTGGGCCGTGGTGACCTCCGGCGTCACCGCGCTCGCCCGGGCCCGCCTCGCCGCCGCCGGCCTGCCGCTGCCGCCCGTGCTCATCGCCGCTGACGACGTCAGCCACGGCAAACCGGCCCCGGACGGCTATCGCGCGGCGGCGGAGAAACTCGGGATCGACCCGGCCACGGCTGTCGTCTTCGAGGACAGTGTCGCCGGGGCCACGGCGGGAGCGGTGGCCGGGGCGTACGTCATCGGAGTCGGCCGGCGGGGACTCGCCACCGACGCCCCGGTGGTCGTCACCGATCTGCGCGGGCTGACCTGGCGCGACGGCCTGCTCGACCTCACAGCCGCCCGCCTCTTGCGGTCCTGACCCGGTCCTACCCCCGTCCTACCCCGGTCCTGACCCGGTGCTTCAGTGCGGGCCCGCCGGCGCGAACTCCGTGCCGCACGGGCCGGCGCCCTCGCTCTCCCGCAGAGGGACGGGATCGCCGCTCATCGACAAGGTGCGGTAGAAGGTCCCGATGCGCTCGGCCGAGCGGCCCACGTAGTGGCCGATGTACGAGCGGCGGAAGCGGTCGGGGCTGTGGTTCGGCTGCGATCCGTGCACCAGGGTGCCGTTGAAGAACAGGACGTCGCCCGGCTCCATGTCGACCGGCACGGTGGCCAGGCCGGGCGGCGGCGGTACGTACTCCCGCGCGAAGGACAGCCCGGCGTCCGCCTCCTCGGGGCAGAAGAGGTCCATCCGGTGCGTGCCCGGCACCACCTCCAGGCCGCCGTTGTCCCGGTCGATCACGTCGCAGGCGATCCACGCGGCCACACACGTGCCGGGCTCGACACGGAGATAGAAGTTGTCCTGGTGCAGGGCCTGGCCCCGGGCGCCCGGCGGTTTGAAGTAGAACATGCTCTGGGCCGCCAGGACCTCCTCGCCGAGCAGGGTCTCCAGCACGCTGCGCAGACGCGGTTCGAGGAGGAAGCGCAGGGCCAGGTCGTTGATCCTGTGGGGGTGCATCACACGGGGGTAGCGGTGCAGCGGATCGGCGTGACCAGCGGGGCCGCCGGTCTCCGAGGCGCGCGGTTCGAAGTGGCCGGGCACCGGACCCGCGGCATGCAGAGCCGTGAACTCCGCGTTCAGATCGGCGATTTCGTCCCGGCCGAACAGACCGCGCAGCACGGTGAAGCCCTCCTCCTCGAACTGCCGGTGACCGGCCTCGGGCAGGATGGGGTCACCGGAGGTGCCGATGTCCATGGCTGTCATGCGTTCACCCTTCAGACGGTGTTCCGTGCCTGCCACGCTAGGCCGCCGTGCGTCTCGAAGGGATGACCGTGAGCGCTGAGGAATTGCCCGAGCCTGCTGTCCCCTCGCCGCCGCCCGGCCTGGTGACCGTCGGGCGCTTCGACGAGCGGCCCGGCTACAGCGTCAACCGGCCCGGCGGCTCGGGCAGTTGGCTGTTCACCTGGACCACCGGCGGGCACGGACGGCTGCGCCAGGGCACCACCGAGACCCGAGCGGGCGCGGGGGACCTGGTGGTCCTCGGCCCCGGTGTGCCCCACCGGTACACGGTCGAGCCGGGCGCGCGGCACTGGGCGTTCTGGTGGGCCCACTGCCAGGCCAGGCCGTCCTGGGCGGGCTGGCTGCGGCCGTACGCACTCGGCGACCGGCTGTACGCCGTCACGCCGGTCCCGAACACCGTCCACGACCGTGTGACGTCGGCGTTCCGGCGCATGCTGGCCGACGCGCGGTGGACAGGGGAGGGCGGCCCACCCGGCGCCCTCACCGCTCCGCAGGCCTCCGCGGACGGCCAGGTCGCCGTGGCCCACGGAACCGCCGCCCGCGAACTGGCCCTCTGCTCCCTGGAATCGGTCGTACTGCTCGCGGCCGCAACCGCGCGCACGGAGCCCCGGCGATCCGGCATCGACGCACGCGTCCGCCGGGCCGAGGCGCTGATCGCCGCGGACCCGGGCGCCCCGCACACCGTGGCGTCCCTGGCCGCGGACGTCTCGCTCTCGCCCTCCCGGTTCGCGCACCTCTTCAGCCGGCAGCTCGGCCAGTCCCCGATGCGGGCGCTGCTCGCCGCCCGGCTGCTGCACGCCGCCCGGCTCCTTGAGGCCACCGATCTGCCGGTGGAACGGGTGGCGGCGGCCTCCGGCTTCACCAGCCCGTTCCACTTCAACCGCGTCTTCCGGCAGCGCTACGGCACGCCTCCCGGCGCGTACCGGGCGGGGCTCCGACCCCCGTAGGGGCGCATCCCCGTCTCCGTGTCTCCGTGCTCAGTCGCGTTCGGCGGCGTAGGCGGCGAGCCAGGCCAGGGGGGCGTTCCAGTTGATGGCCACCTCGTTGGTGGAGTACGAGCCGATGTCGTCGATGAAGCAGGCCGCCGGCGCGCAGCCGGTCAGATGCTCCTGTGCCACGGGGTCCTGCAGGGCACTGTTGGGACCGCCCGCGAGAGAGCCCGCCGGAGGGTTCGGCAGCGAGGGGTCGAGCTGGTGTGCCCAGAAGCGGTGGTGCTGGTTGCGGGCGTACGTGTCGCCATAACCGGTGATGTAGGAGACGTCGAGCGCGTTGCGGCCCAGGAGGTAGTCCATCGTCTCCAACACCCCGGCGCGATAGCGCTGTTCGCCGGTCAGCTCGTGGGCGACGGCCATGACGACGGCGTTGTTGGTGACCTGGCTGTTGGAGCCCCACACGTACGCGGAGGCGGGGATCGGCACGGCGTAGCCCTGGCCGGCCATCGTGGACAGATACCCGTCCGCGGCGGCCGTCACCGACGCGCGCACGCGCGCGATGTCGGCGGCGGGCAGCCCGTTCGGCACGGTCGCCAGGGTGAGCCTGCCGAGCGCGGCGGTCTCGGGCCAGGCGAAGCCGGACGGGGTGAACGCGCCCGCCGAGGTGTGCCAGGACGAGGAGGTGACCGCGTGCCGGTAGACGCTCTCCCCGGTCGCCGCGTACAACTCGGCGGCCGCCCAGTAGAACTCGTCGGTGACCTGCGCGTCGCTGTACGCGCCGCCGCCCGTGCTGTCCGAATCCGGCGCGTACAGGGCCGGGTTGGCCTTCGCCGCCGTCCAGGCCCGGCGGGCGGCTGCGAGGCAGCGGTTCGCGTACGAGGCGTCGTACGGCCGGAAGACGCGCGCGCACTGCGCCGCGGTGGCCGCGAGGTTGAGCGTGGCCGCGGTGGACGGACGGTGAAGTTCACGCCGCTGGGCGTCCTGCTCGGGCCGGGTCGGCAGGGCGGTCCAGGCGGCGTCGTGCACCTTGTGGAACGCCATGCCGTCATACGGCCTGCCCTGCGGCACCTGCATCCGCATCAGGAAGTCGAGTTCCCAGCGCGCCTCGTCCAGGACGTCCGGTACGCCGTTGCCGCGCTCGGGGATGCGCAGGGTCGAGTCCCCGAGTGCCGCGTCGGTGCCCGCACGCTTCGCCCGCGCGAAGGAGTCGACGAGCAGCCAGGTGGAAATCCCGCCGTTGACCACGTACTTGCCCTGATCGCCCGCGTCGTACCAGCCGCCCCTGACATCGAGGCTGTAGTCGCACACACCGGCCTGGCAGGGGACAGCGGTGTCGCCCTTGTTCGGCGCCACGCCGAGATGGCCGGCCGGGCGCGCGTACGCGGAGCCCACGAGCGAGGCCTCGATCGGTGTGCCGCTGCGCTGGTGGTGGAAGAAGGCCATCGCGTCGGACCGCAGGCCGTCGTAGAGGTCCGCGCGGATGTCGAAGGGGGTGCTGCTCTGCCCATCGACGATCAGGGCGTAACCCGAACCCGCCTGCCGGTACGAGGAGAAGTCCGCCACATGGGTCGCGTCCTTCGAGGCCGCGTCCGTGCCGCGCACGACGGTCGGGCCGGTGGCGACCGTGGCGCCGGACGCATCACGCAGCCGCCAGGTGAGCGGCTGAGTGGCTGAACTGACCACCGTGGCACGCTTGGGACCGTCCGGCAGATAGCCCGCCTGGTTGACTCGCACGGGGCTCGTCGCGGCGGCGGCCGTGTCCGTGGCGGCCTCCAGCCCTGTCGCTGTGGGGGCGACGGCCAGACCGCCGGACAGCAGGTTCGTCACCAGCAGAATGGTCGTCAGGTTTCTTCCCCTGTGCATGAACCGCCTCCCGGTGTCCGGTCAATGGGTTCGTGCAACCCGTTCCGAATGAAGGAAAGGGGTGTGGGAGCGCTCCCATTTTGGAGCATTGCATGGGCATGCCATGTCGTCAACGCTCCGGCGGGTGTGGTCGCGATGTGGCTGAGATGGCTCGTACGTCAAGATGTCCATACATATTCCGTTGGCATACCCAAGGTTCGAGACCTCCTGTTTTCTGGGCGGCAAATCGGTACTTACTTCCAGCAACTTGAGGAAATTAAATTCGAGTCACTTTGAGGCAAACTCTTATTGACGCTTTGTCATGGCGAACTCGTTGGCTTGAAAGGGGCGTTGAGAGTGTTCTCTTGAATCGAAGCGCTGGGCTGTGCGATGGTGCGCCTGTCAGCGTGCGGTAATTCCATACCCGTTGGTGTGGACTAACTCCGCACGGCCCTCGGAGGAAAGTGCAACGTGAGTGATGCGACCCCGTCGAATTCCCGCACCCAGGCTCGACAGTTCGATGCGACGGACGAGGAGCTCACGAACGACCTGAGGAGGAACTCCTCCGGCGGGGCCCCGGCCCGCTACCCCTCGGGGGAGCTGCTGGCACGGCACTGGGTGGCGGTCCACTCGTACGCCCGCCTGTGCACCAACGGAGCGCAGTACGCCGGAATGCTCACCACTGCGGCATTCACCCGGCTGTTCGGGCAATCCGCGCGGCAGTCAGGGCCGACAGCGGCTTGGCGGCCGCGATTACTGGTCACCGTGCGCCGTATCGCGGCGGAATGGAGCGCTGACAATCGGCGGACGCTGCTCCACCCCGGCCTGCAGCCCCGACAGGACGACCGAGACCGGGCCGCGGCACGGCTTCTTCCGCCGGAGAACAGGCGCTTGGTGGCCGGCGCGTTCCAGCAACTGCCGGAGGCCGCCCGCTGCATTCTGTGGCACGCGGAAGTCGAGGCGGAGGACCTCGCGATACCGGCCGGTCTGCTCGGCCTGGCGCCCCAGGACGCCCCCACACGGCTGGAGCGGGCGCGTGCCCTGCTGCGCCGGCACTGTCTGGAAGGCCATCGCGAACTCGCCCCCGAAGGGGAGTGCCACCGCTACAGCCGGCTTCTCGACGCGTCGCTGCGGGGCCGTGGCACCCCGAGCTGCCCCGATCTGCGGGAGCACCTGGACCGGTGCCGGCACTGCCGGTACACGGCCGACCAGTTGGACCATTCCGGAGACCGGCTGGCCCTGCTGTTGGCCGAGGCGTTACTCGTCTGGGGAGCACGGGAGTATCTCGACTCCCGGCCGGGTCGTCGTGACCCGATAGAGAACCCGCATGCCGGCCCGGTCGTGGCCGTTTCCCCAGGCCCCGAACCCTGGGCGGCTGCCCCGGACGACGGACTCTGGACTGCTCCGGACGACCGGCGTGGGTCTGCTCCGGGCGACGGGGCCGGGTCTGCTGCGGGTGACGGGCTCTGGTCTGCTCCGGGCGACGGGGCCGGGTCTGCTGCGGGTGACGGGCTCTGGTCTGCTCCGGGCGACGGGGCCGGGTCTGCTGCGGGTGACGGGCTCTGGTCTGCTCCGGGTGACCGGCCTGGGTCTGTTCCGGATGACGGGCTCTGGTCTGCTCCGGGCGACCGGCCTGGGTCCGCTCCGGACGACGGACTCTGGACCGTTCCGGACGACCGGCTCGGGACCGCTCCGGGCAACGGGCCCTGGTCCGCGGCACGCGTTCCCCCGCACCCGGACAACCGTCCCCCGCACCCTGACAACCGTCCCCCGCACCCGGGCAACCGTCCCCTGCACCCCGACAACCGTCCCCTGCACCCGGACACCAGCCCCGTGCCCCCCGCCAACAGCCCCACGGAGCCCAGGAAGGGCTCGCGGCGCGGCAGCCCGCATCGCGACCGGAGGAACCCCGCCCTGGCCGCGCTCTCCCTCACCGCGCTCGCCGTGAGCACGGGCGTACTGGTGCCGCTGGTCCTGTGGTCCGGCGGCGGGGACGACGCGGAGCCCCCCTCCGACGCGAGTACCGGGACGGCTTCCGAAAAGCCCGGTGCGCAGCCGTCCCGCGCGGGCACGGCCGACTCGTCACCCGGCATCCTGAGCGGCAGGCTGCGCCATGCCGAGAGCGGACTGTGCGCCAGCATCGACGACGGCAAGGTGACCGAGGGCGCGGAGGCCGAGCTCGCCACCTGCACCTCGTCGGACCGGCAGCAGTGGTCGTACGAGAGCGACGGGTCACTGCGCAGCCTGGCCGCCTCCGAACTGTGCCTCGACTCCCGCCTGGCCTCCTCGGTCCGACTGGGCCGGTGCGAGGGCGAGGACGAGGACGAGCCGAACAGGTACGCGGAGAACGTGCGCTACGACTTCACCCTCCAAGGCAGTCTGGTGCCCCTGGGACGCCAGGAACTGGCCCTGACTCCCGCCTCGACGGAAAGCGAGTCGGACCTCGTCCTGAAGTCACGCGACGACGGGGAATCCCAGCGCTGGCTGATCGACCCATCGGAGGACTCGCTCCAGATGGAGTGGATCACCGCGTACAAGGACGGGGACTCGCCCGAGCCGGCGGGCAGCGCCCCTCCGACGCCCACGCCCACCCCGTCCTCCACGCCGGCGCGCGGAGGACCCTAGGGCGGCGGATACGGCGGCGGCCAACGGCGGGGCGGCCCGCGATGAAGGGGGCCGGGCCGACTCCCCGTCGATCGCGGATCAGTCCTCGCCCAGTGCCAGCTCCGCCCAGATCGTCTTGCCCTCGGGGGTGTGCCGGTTGCCCCAGCGCTCGGTGAGCTGGGCCACCAGGAGGAGGCCGCGGCCGCCCTCGTCGAAGATCTTGGCGCGGCGCAGATGCGGGGCGGTGTGGCTGGTGTCCGACACCTCGCAGATGAGCGTCATGGCGTCGTGGATGAGGCGCAGCCGGATGGGGCGGTCGCCGTACCGGATGGCGTTGGTGACGAGTTCGCTGACGACGAGTTCGGTCGTGAACGACGCCTCGTCCAGCCGCCAGGTGCCCAGCTGCGATACGACCTGTTTGCGGATCGGGGCGACGAGGGCGGGGTCGGCGGGGATGTCCCAGGTGGCCACCTGGGACGTCGGAAGTCCGCGCGTACGGGCGAGGAGCAGGGCAACATCGTCGGGTATGCCGGTCGGCGGGAGCAGCGCCTGGAGGATGTGGTGGCAGGTGTCGTCCAGGGAGCTCGACGAGCGGGCCAGCGCCTGGCACAGCATCCGGTGGCTGACGTCGGCATCCCGGTCACGGCTCTCGATCAGGCCGTCGGTGTAGAGAGCGAGCACGGTGCCTTCGGAGAGCGTGACCTCCGTGGACTCGAAGGGCAGTCCGCCGAGGCCGAGGGGAGGCCCGGGCGGCATGGGGATCTCCGCGGGCGGACCGTCCGGCGGGAGCATCACCGGTGGCGGATGTCCGGCCCGGGCGAGGGTGCAGCGGCGGGCGACCGGGTCGTACACGGCGTACAGACAGGTGGCGCCGACCTCGCCCGTCGTCCCCTCGCTGCCCGCCTCCACGGAGAGCCGGACGACCAGGTCGTCCAGGTGAGTCAGCAGCTCGTCCGGCGCCAGATCGATGTCGGCGAGGGTGCGTACGGCCGTCCGCAGTCGCCCCATGGTGGCCGAGGCCTGGACCCCGTGGCCGACGACGTCGCCGACGACCATGGCGACGCGCATCCCCGACAGCTGGATCACGTCGAACCAGTCGCCGCCGACCCCGGCCCGTGACGCGGGCAGGTAGCGCGACGCGACCTCCACGGCGGCGGTGCGCGGCAGGGTCCGTGGCAGCAGGCTGCGCTGCAGGGCGAACGCGGTCTCGCGCTCGCGGGAGAAACGGCGGGCGTTGTCGATGCAGACGGCCGCCCTGGCCGTTATCTCCCCGGCGATCAGGACGTCGTCGGCCGTGAAGGGGTCGGTCCGCCGGAACCTCGTGAGGACGGCGACGCCCAGCGTCAGGCCACGGGCCTGGATGGGCACGGACATCGTCGAGTGGATTCCGTACGCTCTGACGCGCTCGTGGCGCACCGGATCCCAGGCGAGCCATCGCGAGAGCGTGGTGGCGGGGTCCGCGGACACGATGGGACGGCCGGCCAGCAGGGAGTCGGCCTGCGGCGAGGAGGCGGGATAGACGTCGACCTGACCCACCTTGACCACCGCCTCCGGATTGCCGGCGTGCACCGACCGGTGGGCGGCGCGGCGCAGGCTCACGGGGGCGGACAGCGGTCCGGAGAACGGCTCGCCGCCGTGGTCCAGTGGGTCCATGAGGTCGACGCTGACGAAATCGGCGAGCGCGGGCACGAACACGTCGGCCAGTTCCTGGGCCGTACGGGTGATGTCGAGGGTGGAGCCGATGCGGATGCTCGCCTCGTTGACGAGCTGGAGGCGCTCCCGGGCGAGGTAGTGCTCGGTGAAGTCATGGGCGGAGACGCATACGCCGTGGACCCTGCCCTCGTAGGCGAGCGGTGCGATCCGTGAGAACCAGGCCGCGCCGTCGGCGCCGCCGCCGGTTCCCATGGGCATCTGCAGGTCCTCCGGCTGTCCGGTGAGGAGCACCCGGAGCATGTGCTCCTCGAGTTCCTTGGTCCCCGGAGCGCCGCCTATCTCGGGGGCGCGCAGCCCGCGGATCCGTTCTTCCGGGAGTCCGAGCGCGTCGGCCATCGCCGTGTTGATCCGGTGCAGCCGCAGCCGCTCGTCGAAGATCGCCGTGGGGCAGGGCGACTGTTCCACGAACGCGGCCAACAGGGGATCGTCCGTCGGGGGCGGGTCGCCGTTGTCCACCGGGGTGACGACGAGCCAGCCGCTGCGGTCGCCCTGCTCGGGCCGCAGCCGGTGCGCGAGGAGCCACACCGTCCGGGCACGGCCGTCCTGGTGACGCAGTGTGAGCGTGCCGTTCCAGCGGTTGTCGGCGGCCGGGAGGCGTGCGGCTTCGGCATCCGGTGCCAGCAGGTCGGCCGCGGGCCTGCCGACGACATCGGCCGATGTGTGACCCAGGAGGCGCCGGGCGCCTTCGTTCCACTCGACGAGGATGCCGTCGCGGTCGATGACGGCCCGTGCCGTGCCGGTCTCGTCGAACAGGTAGTCCGGGCCATCGCCCGGTCGGTCGTTGTGGCTCCCCATCGTCGCCACTCCATTGCGCACACTCACAGTGAACGGGTGCGTCACTCGCGTTCCCAGCGTAATGTCTCGCGGCGCCCGGCACAGGAGAGAACGGCAGCGCACCCCCCATACCGGCCGCCGCTCCGTCGCGCCACGGGTGGATTCAGGAACGCACCACGGTGGGATTCAGGCCGATGTGCCACAAGTGACGGAAAGCGCTTACCGAGGTCTTGACGGTCTCTCGCGTCATGCCGTCAGAATCTGTTTGTTCACGACTAGTTGTGGTTGATCACGAGCAGTTGTGAGTAATCAGGGGCCCTTGACGAAAGGGAAACCGTCATGACGGTGACTCGCAGATCGGCACTGATCTTAGGCACGGCGGCTCCGGTGATCCTCGCGGGTACCTCCGCCCCAGGGGGCGCCGCCCATGCGGCCACGCAGGCCGTGCCCCGGGCCCGCGCCGCCACCGGAGGGCGGACCGTCCCGCTCCGCGACGGCTGGCGCTTCGCGCTCGTCAACCCGGCCGGTATCACCGATCCCACCGGCGCGTACGCCCGCGCCGCCGAGCCCGGCTACGACGACTCGGACTGGCGGCACGTCACCGTGCCGCACGACTGGAGCATCGAGCAGACCCCGACCACCGAGCACGGCACCCGCAGCGACACCGGCTTCCTCCCTGGCGGCCTCGGCTGGTACCGGATCGCCTTCACCCTGCCCCGCTCGTACGCGGGGAAGCGGGTCTCCGTCGAGTTCGACGGCGTCTACATGGATTCATACGTCTACTGCAACGGTGAGCTCGTCGGCCAACACCCCTACGGGTACACCGGGTTCGCTCTCGACGTCACCGATCTGCTGCACGCCGACGGCACCACGGCCAATGTCATCGCCGTCAAGGTCCAGAACCAACTCCCGAGCAGCCGCTGGTACTCAGGCAGCGGGATCTACCGCGAGGCCCGCCTCGTCGTCACCGAACCGGTGCACGTCCAGCGGTGGGGGACCTGTGTGACCACGCCCGAGATCGAGAAGGGGCGCGCGCTCGTACAGGTGGAGACCAGCGTCGTGAACGCGTCGGGCGCGGCGAGACAGGCCGAGGTCAGGTCGAGCGTCGTCGACCCCGACGGCCGCACGGTGGCCCGCGAGACCTCCACCCTCCACGTCGGGGAAACGGCCGCCGAGACCCACCGACTGACCGTGAGAAAGCCCCGGTTGTGGTCCTTCGACACCCCCGACCGCTACACCCTCCTCACCGAACTGCGCGTCGACGGCGAGACCACCGACACGTACCGCACCGCCTTCGGCATCCGCCACGCCGTCTTCGACCCTGACGACGGACTGACCCTGAACGGCGTCCACGCCAAGCTGCGCGGCGTCAATCTCCACCACGACCTCGGCGCCCTCGGCGCGGCCGTCAGCGCGGACGCCGTGGAACGCCAGCTGAAGATCATGAAGAGCATGGGCGTCAACGCCCTGCGCACCTCGCACAATCCGCCCGCCCCCGAGGTGATCGAGGCCTGCGAGCGGCTCGGCATCGTGATGATGGTGGAAGCCTTCGACTGCTGGCAGCGCGGCAAGAACAAGTACGACTACGGCCGTTTCTTCGACGCCCACAGTGACGCGGACATCGCCGAGATGGTCCTCGCGGCCCGCAACTCGCCCGCCGTCCTGATGTGGTCCATCGGAAACGAGGTCCCCGACTTCACCTCGACCGCCGGACTGGCCATGGCGCAGCGGCTCGTCGACGGCGTCAGGAAGCTCGACGAGACCCGCCCGATCGTGATCGGCTCCCACCGGCACCGCAGCGTACCCCCCGCCGGATCACCTGCGGACCTGCTCCTCGCCAAGATCGACGGACTCGGCCTCAACTACAACACCGCCGCCTCGGTCGATGCCCTGCACGCCCGCTACCCCCGCCTCTTCCTCTTCGAGTCGGAGTCCTCGTCCGAGACCTCCACCCGCGGCACGTACCAGGAGCCGGAGCGGCTCAACACGGGCGAGAACCACACGCCGGGCCGGCGCGCGACGTCCTCGTACGACAACAATCTCGCCTCGTGGACGATGAGCGGCGAGTACGGGCTGAAGAAGGACCGGGACCGGAAGTGGTTCACGGGGGAGTTCCTGTGGTCGGGGATCGACTACATCGGTGAGCCGACGCCGTACGACGTGTTCCCGGTGAAGGCGTCGTTCTTCGGCGCCGCGGACACGGCGGGCTTCCCGAAGGACATGTACTACCTCTTCAAGAGCCAGTGGACCGACGAGCCCATGGTCCATCTGCTCCCCATGAACTGGACGGACCACCGCCCGGGCGACACCGTGGAGGTCTGGGCGTACTCCAACGTGGACACGGTCGAGCTCTTCCTCAACGGAAAGTCACTGGGCACCAGGAAGTTCGACGAGAAGAAGACCACCGACGGCCGCACCTACCTGGAGACCACCGAGGCGACCGGAGACGACAAGACCGTCACCGGTGGCCCCTGGCCCGGCAGTTACACCAGCCCGAACGGCAGCGCGGGCAAGCTCCATCTCACCTGGAAGGTGCCGTTCGCGCCGGGTGAGCTCAAGGCCGTGGCCAAGCGCGACGGCAAGGTGGTCGCCACGGACGTCCTGCGCACCGCGGGGAAGCCACACGCCGTGCGCCTGACGTCCGACCGCAAGTCCCTTCCCGCAGACGGCCGTTCCCTGTGTTTCGTGACCGCGGAGGTGGTGGACGCCCGAGGTGTGGTGGTGCCCGGCGCGGAGCCGGTCATCGCCTTCGAGGCCGACGGCGGCTCGCTGGCCGGGCTCGACAACGGACGCGAGGAGAGCGCCGAGCGCTACCAGGCGAGCACCCGCACGGCCTTCCACGGAAAGGCCCTGGCCATCGTCCGCTCCGGCACCAGGGCCGGACGCCTCACCCTCCGGGCACGCTCGGAGGGACTGCGGACCGGCACCGTCACCGTGCGCACGACGGCCGCGACCTCGAAGGTCCTGACCCCGGCGGCGGACTTCGCGCCCGACCCCGGTCCGGGCTCCCCGGACCACCCCGTGGCGGACGCCAGTTACTCCGGTCGCCCGGACACCCTGCCCGCCGCGATGCTCGACGGCGATCCGGCCACCGGCTGGTCCAACGCCTTCCACAAGGAGGCCACCGCCCTGCTGCCCGCCTTCAACGGCGCCCGCCCCGAGGACTGGGTCTCGGTGGCGTGGGGACGGACGCGCACCGTCGACCGCGTCGAGGTCTCGTTCACCGTCGACGCGACGCACACCCTGCCCGCCACCGTCGAGGTCGCGTACTGGGACGGCCACCGCTACCGGCCCGTGAGGGGAGCCGCCGTCGACTGGGCCACCGCGTCCGACGCGCCGACCGTGATCACCTTCGACGCCGTACGGGGCAGCCGGCTGCGGCTCACCCTGACGAGCCGCCATCCGGGCGAGGCCCGGGGCGCCCAGCGGATCAGCCGTCTGGAGGTACCGGCTCGCTGACCGGGCGGGCTTTCCGGGGTTCCTCGGCCGAGTGGGCGTCCCGGTACTCCTCGGGCGCGTGGGCCTCCCGGTACTCCTCGGCCGTCGGCTTGGCCACCTGCGCGCCGTCGCCGTAGAGACCGCGCGACAGCCCGGCGCGCAGGCGCAGGACGCGGCTCGTGCGGTTCGGTACGCCGTTCGCGTCCCGCGCCGGGCCCAGCGCGAGCGGCCGGGGCTGCTCGTGCTGGGTCAGGGTGTGCAGTTCGGCGGGGGAGAGGGGCTGGTGCAGCTCGACGAACTCCCCGTGCGGGAGACGCTTGACGACGCCGGTCTCACGGCCGTGCAGCACCAGCTCGCGGTCGCGGAGCTGGAGTCCGAGGCAGACGCGCCGGGTGACGGTGAAGACCACGACGGGGACGACGAACAGCGCGACCCGGGCCGCCCAGGTGACCGTGTTGATCGACAGATGGAAGCGGGTGGCCACGATGTCGTTGCCGCCCGCTGCGAGCAGAACCAGATAGACGCTGATCCACGCCGTGCCGATGGAGGTACGGACCGGCCGGTTGCGCGGGCGGTCCAGCAGATGGTGCTCGCGCCGGTCGCCCGTGATCCAGGACTCCAGGAACGGATAGACGCCGATGAGGACGAGGAGGAGCGGGAAGACGACGATCGGGATGAGCACTCCGAGGACCAGTGTGTGGCCCGCCACGTCGATCTCCCAGCCGGGCATGATGCGCACCAGGCCCTCCGCGAAGCCCAGATACCAGTCGGGCTGGGCTCCCGTGGAGACCTGATCGGCGCGATAAGGACCGTATGCCCAGACCGGGTTGATCGTCGCGATCGCCGAGATGACCGCGATCACCCCGAACACCAGAAAGAAGAATCCGCCCGCCTTCGCCAGGTACACCGGCATGAACGGCGCGCCCACGACGTTCCGTTCGGTCCTCCCGGGCCCTGGGAACTGTGTGTGCTTGTGATACACGACCAGGATCAGATGGGCGACCACCAGGGCCGCCATGATGCCGGGGATCACCAGGATGTGCAGGGAGTAGAAGCGGGCGACGACGTCGTGCCCGGGGAACTCGCCGCCGAACAGGAAGAACGACAGATACGTCCCGACGACGGGCACCGACAGGATCGCGCCGTCCACGAACCTGACACCGGTGCCGGACAGCAGATCGTCCGGCAGCGAGTAGCCGAACAGTCCCTCGAACATGCCGAGCAGCAGCAGGGTCCAGCCGAACAGCCAGTTGATCTCGCGGGGTTTGCGGAACGAGCCCGTGAAGAAGTGCCGCATCATATGCATGAGCATCCCGGCGACGAAGATCAGCGCGGCCCAGTGATGGATCTGCCGGATCAGCAGACCGCCCCGTACGTCGAAGCTGATGTCCAGAGTCGACGCGTACGCCTCCGACATCCTGACGCCGTTCAGCGGGACGTAACTGCCGTGGTACGTCACCTCGTTCATCGACGGATGGAAGAACAGCGTGAGGTAGACGCCCGTGAGGATCAGGACGGCGAAGCTGTAGAGGCAGATCTCCCCGAGCAGGAACGACCAGTGGTCCGGGAAGACCTTGCGCAGATACTTCCTGCCGAGGGTGTGGGTGCCCAGGCGTCCGTCGAACCAGTCGGCCACGCGCCGGTCCGAGGACCCCTGCTCGGTCCGGCGCGGTGCCGGTCGCCCGGTCGTAGTCATGCGCACTCACCCTCCGTCTCCTTGTCGTCGTCCACGGCCGCGTCGTCGCCGTCCGGTGCCGCCTCGTCGACGGTCTGGGCGACGAGCGGTTCGGGCAGCCAGGGGCCGACGTACGTCTCGCGCCGCCGGCCGATCACCGCCTGCCGCTCCAGCGCGTGGTTCACCGCGACGCGGACGAGATTCGCGCGAGGGTTGCCGATCTTCAGGGCCTCGTCGGTCTCCGTCCCCGTCTCCGGTGCCGGACTGTTGGACATGCGTGTCGCCTTCCCGTAGCGCCTCACTAGTGCGAGGGCTTCGGGGGGCCGGAGTGTGACATCCACCCGGAGGAACGTGACGTACGTCTCAGCCGTGCCTGTGCCGGTGTGCGGTGCGCCCGTCCCGTTTGGTACCGCCCTGCATCGCTCTTGACCTGCGGCTATTTACGAGTAAGTACCCGCGCGGTACCGTGAGGGCATGCCAGCTCTCAACGTGGAGTTCAGCGAGCGTGAGCTCGAGGATCTGCGGCAGATCGCCAAGGAGCGCGGTACGTCGATGAAAGCCTTGGTACGGGAGGCGGCCGCCGCCGACATCGTGCGGCACCGTGCTCTGCAGGAAGGCGCGGACGTGTTCCGCCGGTTCTTCGCGGCCCACGCGGACGAGTTCGCCGCGGCCTTCCCCGACGACGAGCCACCCCACAAGGGCGAGGGGCGGGCCGCCTGACCCATGGCCGCCGTCATTCACATCGACGTGCCCTGGCTGCTCCAGCGGCACGAAGAGGTCCTGCCCGACCAGCCCACCGTGAACGATTTCTCCGCGCTGGTCGCCGCCGTGGCGCGGCATCGTGTGGACCCGCCCCGGCTCGGCGTGGACTCGGACCCGGCCTGGCGTGCCGCCGCGCTGCTGCACACACTGGCTCAGCTGAAACCGCTGCCTTCCGCCAACGCCCGCTTCGCCTGCGCGACGGCGGTCGCTTACATGTTCGTCAGCGGAGTCGGAATCGATCCGCCCTACGGGGCTCTCGTCGACCTCGCGCGCGACCTGATGTCCGGCAAGGCGGACGTCTTCGCGGCGGCGGACCGCCTCCGCTCCTGGCAAATCTGACCCGGTCCGCTCCGCAGGGGGC
This sequence comes from Streptomyces montanus, assembly GCF_005786655.1. Lineage (NCBI taxonomy): Bacteria > Bacillati > Actinomycetota > Actinomycetes > Kitasatosporales > Streptomycetaceae > Streptomyces > Streptomyces montanus. The sequence goes on along the minus strand of NZ_VBZC01000050.1, from coordinate 9,784 downwards.
GTGTGTGTCTGCTGCGGGTCGTCCGCGGTTGGTCGCGCAGTTCCCCGCGCCCCTAACGGGGCGCGGCACGACGAATGTCCCCATTTCGAAAGCCGGTGCGAGCGGGGAGAGTTGGGCGGGCGTTGTGCTGACTTTCCTTCAGGTGTGGATGTTGCTGAAGTCGTCCAAGTGCCTTGTTGGGTGTGAGAGTTCTGTGCAAGGGTGAACTTCCTAGCGCATGGTTAATGGTCAGGGTCTGATTCGCCGCTCCGGATTTAGTTCCGCCGATGGCCCAAAAGGCCGCCGGTCGACGACCTCCGACCGGGTCACCCCCGGCTGCTTTCCGTGCGCCCAGCCAAAAAGGTACGCACCAACCAGGAGCACCTTTTCGGCGGTCAGAACTTCTGTGTGCCATCTTGTGCCTTGGAAGGAAACCGCTCAGTGCACACCCCCCACCCGCCGCGTCCCACATACCCCCCTCGCCCCGGCGCCGCTCCCGGGGAATCAGACGAGAGCCTCGCCGCCCTCCTGCGGGCACAGCCGGAGGGAGAGCTCGCCCAGTCCATACCCCTGCTGTTCGCGCGACACTGGCAGCCGACGTACGACTACTCGGTCATCTGCCTCGCTTCCAAGGCACAGGTCGCCTCCATGGTCACGGCGGCCGCCTTCCAGCAGATCCTCGACCGCCTCAAGCGATCCGAGTCCGCCGTCGCGCTGCGTCCCCAACTCCTCGTGACCGTGCGGGACACGGTCCGGGCCTGGTCCGCCGAGGACCGCATATCCGATGTCCTGCCGGAACTCCGGAAACCCGCCGGAGGCCGCGGTATGCGTGCCACGAAGTCGTTGACGCCGGAAAATCGCAAGCTCGCAGAGCGCTCTTTTCAGGCTCTCCCGGGACTTGCCCAGTGCGTGCTGTGGCACACCGAGGTCGAGGCCGAGCACATATCCGTACCCGCTGGTCTGTTGGGCATGGATCCCGACACGGCGTCGGCCGCCCTGGACCAGGCACGCGAGCAATTCCGCCAGGGCTGCGTACGGGCCCACCGGGAACTCGCGCCGAACAAGGATTGCCGCTACTACAACCGTCTCCTCGATGTCCCGATTCGGCGCGGCGGAGCCTTGCTCCCCGATGTCCAACAGCATCTGCTGGAGTGCCGCTTCTGCCGTTACGCAGCCGAGCAACTCAGCCACTTCGAGGGCGAGCTGGGCGTGCTGCTCGCCGAATCGGTGCTCGGCTGGGGCGCCCGCCGCTACGTCGATTCACGGCCGGGCCGAGGCCATGCGGGAGCGCGGCCAGGCCGTTCCGGCGGCAGGAGGCCGCGAGGCGGCGGCCGCCACCGCCTGCTGTCCCAGTTCCCGACGGGGGGACGACGCGCCCCGCACAGCGGGTGGAACGCGAAGGCCATGCTCACCGGAGCCGGCCTGGTCACCGGAGCGGGCCTCGTCGCGGTGGCCCTGCTGGCGACACTCCTGGTCACGACCATGTGGTCGCAGGACGACGGAGCCACCGATCCCTCGTCCCCCGGAGCGTCCGGCACCAACGGCCCGAGCGCGGGCCCGAGCGCCGGCGCCGGTCCTCAGGCCCCGCCCGCCGGGTCGTCATCTCCGCCGCCCGCACTGCCCACGCTTCCCGGGGAGACCCGCCTGCGCAATCTCGCCGCGGACCTCTGCCTCGACATCAAGGGCGGCAAGGCCAAGTCCGGTGCGGCGACCAAACTGGTGGCGTGCTCCTCCGCCGAGACCCAGCAGTGGTCCTACGAGGAGGACGGACTGCTGCGCAGCGTCGCGAACCCCAAGCTGTGCCTGGACTCCCATGTGGACGCCGGTGTGGTCGTCCTGGGCGGATGCGCGGCCGCCGACGCCAAACGGGGCGACGACGTGCGCTACGACCTCACGGTGCGGGGCGAGTTACTGCCGCGCTGGCACGAGGGCCTCGCGGTCGCTCCCTCCTCAAAGGATCCGAACGCGGACGTCGTCGTCAAGATCCGCGACAGGACCGACGAGCAGCGCTGGCTGACCGACGGCTCCACGGCCAGCCCCGAATCCCTGTCGATAGCCGGTACGGGTGCGCCGTCCACGCAGTCGGCCGATGACCGGCCGGCCGAGGGTGCGGGCGCCGGGCACCCCGGCGAAATCCTGAGCGAAGACTTGGTCACCGGCTCCGACTCGGACGCCGGCTCCGGCCCCGCCCCGCAGTCCGTCGTGCCGCTGTCCGTCCATGAGTCCACGGAAACCACCGTCTAGGACTTGCCCGGGGCGAGGCGGCCTACGGTCGACTGCGGGACGGGGACAACAGGTGGAGGGCGTCCTGCTCGATGCTCGATCAGGGCGCCCACACGCTGTCTTCCACGAGGTCGGCGGAGCTGAGCGTGGCAGGGGAGGCGTGTCCGGACAGGGCGAGGGTGAGGTCGAGTTCGGCGAGGAGGCAACGGATGACGTGGTCGACGCCTGACTGGCCGTCGAGGCCGAGTCCGTACACGTAAGGACGCCCGACGAGCACGGACTCCGCGCCCAGCGCGAGGGCCTTGAAGATGTCGTCGCCCGTGCGGATGCCGCTGTCGAAGAGGACGGTCAGCCGGTCCCCGGCCGCCTCGACCACGCGGGGCAGCGCGTCGGCGGCGGCGACGGAGCCGGCCACCTGACGGCCACCGTGGTTGGAGACGACCACCCCGTCCATCCCTGCGTTGGCGGCCCGGCGGGCGTCGTCCGGATGGAGGATGCCCTTGAGGAGGATCGGTCCGTCCCAGTTCTCGCGCAGGAACGCCAGGTCCGGCCAGGTCTTGCCGGGGTCGGCGAACATCCCCACGAAGTGCATCACGGCCGCGTTCGGGTCCTCGTGCACGGGCTTGGCCAGGCCCGCCAGGAACGCCGGGTCGGAGAAGTAGTTCGCGGTGCCCACTCCGTGCAGGAACGGCAGATACGCCTGGTCCAGGTCGCGCGGGCGCCAGGCGAGCAGCGGGGTGTCGAGCGTGACGAACAGCGCGGTGTATCCGGCGGCCTTCGCCCGGCTCAGGAAACTCCTCGTGACCTCGCGGTCCTTCGCCCAGTACAGCTGGAACCAGCGCTCCGCGTCGCCCATCGCGGCCGCCACCTCCTCCATGGGGGTACTGGACGCCGAGGACAGGATGTACGGCACGCCCTGCGCCGCCGCGGCCCGGGCCGCGGCGGACTCGGCGTCCGGGTGCATGATCGACAGCACACCGACCGGCGCGAGCGCGAGCGGCGCGGGCAGCGTGCGCCCCAACACCTCGACGGACAGGTCCCGTTCGCGCACATCGCGCAGCATCCGCGGCACGATCCGACGGCGGTCGAGCGCGGCCCGGTTCGCCCGCGCCGTACTGCCGTTGCCCGCGCTGCCCGCCACATATCCCACCGGGCCGGGCCCGAGACGCCGCTCGGTCAGCTCCTCCAGCCGCGTCAGATCGGTGGGCAGCCGCGGCACCGCCCCCGTCATGCCGTTCAGGTAGATCTCGTACTGGAAGTCCGCCCACTGCTTCGGCATCCGTATGTCCCGCCTATCGTCGCTGAGATCGCGCCGTACCCGACATGATCCTGACGACAGTGGCAGAGTCCGTCCACCGTGCCGCATGCCGCATGCCGCATGCCGCATGCCGCGTGCCGCACGCGGCACGCGCACGACCGGTCTGGAGTGCGCGTCCCGCCCCGCCCCTCGTCAGTTGTCGTCCGGTGTCTCCGTGGGATCGCCGGGTGGTGTGTCCTCCGGTTCATGAGCCGCGGTGTCGGGTCCCTGTGCGCGGACCCGTTGGACGTGTTCCAGGGAGTCGCGGAGTTCCGTGAGCCAGTCGTCCGCGTGGCGCTCGACGAGGCGCACGCACCAGGCGAGCGCGTCGCTGCGGCTGCGGGCGACCCCGGCGGCGACGAGGGTGTCAAGCACCTGCCGCTGGGGCTGCCTCAGCCGGGTCATGACGGGTGCGGCGACATGTGTGAACAGGGCGCGCTCGCCCCCGCACTCCACGCCCCACGAGACCTTCTTGCCGAAGCGGTGCTCGGCCTCGCGGGCCACCGCGATCCGGTCGTCACGGGTGCGCTCCCGGAACTCCTGGATCCTGGACCGGACGGCCGCGTCCTTCTCGGCGTCCGAGGCGCTCTCGGTGAGCCGGGGCTCGGCTATGCGGCCGACGACGGTGATCTCCTCGCGGTCGACCGTCACTTCACTGAGGCTCTCGAAGAGATCGTCGGGCAGGCGGCCGGCGAACCAGCCGCGCAACTTCTCGTGCTGTTCGGCGGTAATCATGTAATTACAGTTACTCGTCGGCAGGTCCGGCGCAAGAGCCTGGCCTCAGCTGAAAGCGGAATGTTTCAGGCCTATTGCTGAGCAGTGCATATCCGGCCAGCTCGCCCCATCCGGGGTGTGGCGCCCGCTCTGTTGAGGGGGAGGCGCGTTCGAATTCCGTGACTTCGCGCCACTGATTCAACACGCAAGGTTACTGAAACGCATGGGGTCCACGTGTGTTTCTGCCGCGGACTCGGCAGACTCGCGGTCGCCGGTCCACCACACAGGATTCGGCATCCGTACGTTCCGGAACGCAAACGTTCCGGAACGCCATCCGAGCGGAAGGATGCACACAATGCCGACCACCGCGCGCTGGGCAGCAACCCTGACCCTGACGGCCGCCACCCTCTGCGGTCCCCTGACCGGGACCGCCCTCGCCGCCCCGGAGCCCGCCCCGGCCGCGCTCTACGCCCCCTCGTCCCTGGTGCTCACCGTGGGCCACGGCGACAGCGCGATCGCCGCCACTCCCGAACGCGCGGTCACTCTGGCCTGTGCGCCGACCGTCTCGGGCACCCACCCGGCCTCTGTGCGAGCCTGCGCCGAACTGCGCGCCTCCGGTGGGGACTTCGACGCCCTCACCGAAAGACGCGACGCCCTGTGCACCCGTGAGTACGACCCCGTGGTCATCACGGTCGACGGTGTCTGGCAGGGCCGGCGCGTCTCCTACGAGCGGACCTTCTCGAACGAGTGCGTGAAGAACTCCTACGGGACAGCCGTCTTCACGTTCTGAGGGCCGGGATCGCGCGGCGCCCGTGAACGTCGACCGACGGCAGGTGGATGTCGACCGAGGGCCCGTAGCTGGGGAGTGCGGGTCCCGCCGCGGGTGCCGCGCGATCTCGCGCCGGGAGTCGGCAGGGACGGATGTGGGGCCGTCCCGCCGACTCCCGGCATCAGTAGTGACCATCGATGCCGGAAGTGCTCACGGCGTCATTCGGGTGTGGTGATGCTCCAGCGCCCGACCTCGCGGTACTCCGAGTCGTAGATGGCCGATCCGTCTCCCGGCTTGAGGTCGTAGTGGTGGAGATTCCCGCCCCAGTACCGAAGGATCCGGCCCAGCTCCTGAGCGGTGTTCCCGTCCCAGGGCGTGTCTCCCATGTCGACTTCGAGCACGAACTTCACGTCGGCGCCCTCCCTTTCCAGGTCGATGTGCGACTCCTAGTGCGGCTGCAGCCCTTCAATCGTTTCATTGAAGTGCTTCTTGAGACTTGAACCCGATGCGCAGCGGGGGCACCGCCCCATCTAGCCTGAAACCCTCAAATCGAGGGGTGGGTACGGCGGGTGAGACACGGGTGAGGCGCGGGTGAGCGACCGGCTGCGGGCCGTCGATCTCGCGCGTGCGGCGGGCATCTCGACGCAACAGGTCCGCAACTACGTGGAGACGGGGATCCTGCCGCCCGTCGAGCGCACGCACAGCGGCTATCGCGTCTTCACGACCGCACACGCCGAGGCGCTCACCGCCGCCCGCGAGCTCGCCACCGGCCACGGCTGGCCGACGACCGGCGCGATCATGCGCGCGGTGCACGACGGGGACGTGGAAGCCGCGCTCGCCGTCCTCGACGAGAGTCATGCCGAACTGCACCGGGAGCGGACCGAACTCGCCGCGGTGCTCGCCGCCCTGGACTCACTGCTCGCTGTCGAGGGCGCGCCCGTGGAGCGCGCGAGTCTGCGCATCGGCGAGGTGGCCGACGCCGTAGGCGTGCAGACCCCTGTCCTTCGGCTGTGGGAGGCTCGCGGACTACTGCGGCCCACGCGTGAGAAGTCCACGGGATACCGGCTCTACTCCGCGGTCGAGGCGCGGATGGCGCAGGTCGTGGCGCTTCTGCGGCGCGGCGGCCATCCCTTCGCCACGATCGAGGCGGTCCTCGCCGAGCTGCGGGCCACGGGCAGCCCGGAGCGCGTACGCCTCGCACTGGCCGCGCGTGAGCGGGAGTTGCATCACCGAAGTCTGCGCCGGCTGCGCGGCTCGGCGGCCCTCGACGCCTACCTCCGGCGCCTGCTCTGAATCGCTCTCGGGCCGCTCACTCCTGCGGGCGGGGCTCTATTGCGCTGTCAGGAGCGGACGGAGGAGGAAGGTCCGGGAGTGGCGGGAAACGTTTGAGGAGGCCCGAGGCGCGCAACAACCGGTGGATGCGGGGCTGGTTGGAAACGACGCGGAGTGCGCCGCCGCGCTCCTTCGCGCGGCTGTCGGCCCGGCAGAGCAGGCGAAGCCCCGAGCAGTCGAAGAAATCTGCGGAGCGCAGGTCGACCAGGACCTGGGGCTCGGGGCGCGCGGTCGCGGCGTCCAGGTGCTCGGCCAGGGCGCCGGCCGTCGCCATGTCGATCTCGCCCAGCACCACGACCACGGTGAACTCGCCGCTCAGACGGCTGTGGGCGGATGGGTTCGCCGCGGGGAGACCGGATTCCGCCGCGCTGCCCTCGGGCAGTCCGGCGGTGCGGTCATCGGCTTCCGGTGGCATCTCGGCTCCACCTCGTGCGGGGGAGGACATATGTGATCTCGGTAGCTACCCCAGCAGCCCAGGGGCCATCCCCGACACGCCGCCCGCAAGATCAGGTTCACTCGACTCGGTGAATTTCGGGAAGAAGTGTTGACTTCTGTCGGGCGGCAAACCGCACACAGGGTCGGGCGGGCAAGTGGGCTCCACCCGGGACGGGAGGACCGTAAGCCTTAATGCATATGATGTGCAGGTGCGCAGCTACTGCATCAGAACGGCGACCCCCGACGACCTCGACGACGCGCGATCCGTGATGCTCGACACCGTCTACCGGGACTTCGGCACAGGGTACGTACCGCGCTGGCACCGCGACATCGTCGACCTCCACGAGGCCTATGTCGCGCCCGCACGGCACACGTTGCTCGTCGCGGTCGACGAGCGGGACGGCACGGTGGCCGCGACCGCCGCGCTCGACTCCCGGGGACCGGCCCATCCGCCGAACCCGCGCCACCTGGCCGAGCGTTACCCCTCGGGGCGTACCGCCCAACTGCGCCGTGTGTACGTGCGTCCCGAGCACCGGCGGCGCGGCCTGGCCCGGCGGCTCGTGGACGAACTGCTCGACTTCGCGACGGCGGACGGCGGCTACCGCGCCGTCTATCTGCACACGGATCCCGCGGTGCCGGGCGCCGAGGCCTTCTGGCGCTCGCTGGGCAAGGCGGTGCACGACGAGCGCGAAGAGCCGGGCGGAGGGCCAGGAATCGTGCATTTCGAGGTCCCCATGCCCTGACGGCCCTCACCACCCTCACCTACCTGAGGGGCACGCCCGCCCACGCATGCCCGCTACCGCCCCCCCCTCCCACGAAGAAAGAGCCCATGCCCTCTCTGCCGCGCCGCCGCCGGTTCGTCGCCGGCCTCCTGCTCGCCCCGCTGCTCACCGGCTGCTTCGCCTCGGGCGGCGGGGACTCGTCCGACGCCGCGGACGGCTCCAGGCTGCGGGTCGCACTCGCCTTCCCGCCCGCCGAGAACTTCTCCCCGTACGGCGCGGACGCCACCCTCCTCAGCCGGCTCGGCGTCACCGAGGGACTCACGCGCCTCGACGCCAACGGAGCGGCGGCCCCCGCGCTCGCCGAGTCGTGGAGCCGCGAGAACGATCGCAGTTGGCTGTTCACTCTGCGCGAGGCGACCTTCCAGGACGGCACCGAGGTCACACCGAAGGCCGTCGCGGCGTCCCTCACGCACGCGGCCCGCGCCGAGCCCGTGACCCCCGCGTTGACCGGCGTCGAGCTCACCGCCGAGCCGGCGGGCGGTGCACGGGTACGGGTGACCACCTCCGCACCCGACCCCGTACTGCCGCTGCGCCTGTCGAGCCCCGGAGTTCCCGTGCTGTCGGCCAAGGCCTACGCGAAGAAGGACGCGGTCCGTCCGGTCGGCACCGCCACCGGCCCCTTCGAGCTCACCGACGTCACCGGCACCACCGCGGCCACCCTGGACCGGTTCGACGACTACTGGGGCGGCCGCGCGCAGGCCTCCGGCGTCGACGCGAGGTTCATAGCCGACGGCACGGCCCGTACCAACGCGCTGCGCACCGGCGAGACCGACATCGCCGAGGCCGTCCCGGTCTCGCAGGCGGCCTCGCTGGACGAGGCGGACCGCCGCGAGACGGCCACCACACGCACCACGAGCCTGCTGCTCAACACCAAGTCCGGCGCCTTCAAGGACCCGAAGGTACGGGCCGCCGCACGCGAGGCGATCGACACCTCCTCCCTCGCCAAGGGGGTGTACGAAGGGCACGCCGACCCCGGCGCCGGGATCTACGGGCCCGCCCTGACCTGGGCGGCCGACAAACGCCTCAAGCCCACCGGCCGGGCCCGGGCCGCGGGCGCCCAGGGCACGACGGTCACCGTGGCGACGTACGACAACCGGCCCGAACTGCCCGAGGTCGCCCAGGTGCTGGAGCAGCAGCTCGAAAAGGCGGGCTTCAAGGTCAAGTTGGAGGTGCGTGAGTACGCGCGGCTCGAAAGCGACGCGCTGGCGGGGAAGTTCGACGCGTTCGTCTCCGCACGCAACACCATGCTCGACACCGGTGACCCCGTCTCGATCCTCGCCGGCGACCACACCTGCGACGGCAGCTACAACCTGGCGCTGCTGTGCGACAAGACGGTCGACCGGGCCGTCTCCCAGGCCGAGTCGATCACCGACACCGCGAAGCGGCAGGGCGCGGCGATGAAGGCCGAGGCGGCGGTCCTCGGCACCGACGCGGTGGTGCCGCTCGTCCATCAGCGGATCATCACCGGCGTCGGCGGCGACGTGAGCGGAGTGCAACTCGACCCGTACGAGCGCGGCCTCATCGGGGTCGGGACACGGCGCTGACGGGCGGCGTCCATGCTCAAGACCGTCGTACGAGGTGGGGCGCCCGCGCTGCTCTGGCGCGCCGTCCTCGTCGGTGCCCTGCTGTGCGGAGTCGGGCTGTTGCCCTGGCTGACGCGCACCGACCCGGCGCTCACCGTACTCAAGGCGCGGTCCGCGGAACGCGACCCCACGCCCGAGGCGCTCGAGGCCGTCCACTCCCAACTCGGACTGGAAGCGGGGCCGTTGCGACTGCTCGGAACCTGGCTCGGTGGGCTGCTGCGCGGTGACGCCGGCCGGTCCTGGATCTCCGGTGCCGAGGCCACGCCCTCGGTCCTCCAGGCACTCGGGGTGTCGCTGCTGCTGATGGCCGGCGCGCTGGCCGTCGCGGTCGTCACGGCGGGTGCGGTGTGCGCGCGGACGCTGTGGCTCGGGTCGCGGTGGCGGCTCGCCGGGCGCCCGTCCGGGGGCACCGGATCGGCGTTCCTGTCCACGCTGCCCGACTTCCTGATCGCGTCGGTGCTGGCCGCCGTGGTCGGCGTGCAACTCGGCTGGCTGCCCGCGCTCGGCTGGTACGGCCCCCAGTGGATGGTGCTGCCCGCGCTGTCGCTGGGCCTGCCCGCGGGCGCGCTGCTCGGCCGGCTGCTCGACGACATGCTGCCGGGCGCGTTCGCGGAGCCCTGGGCGCTGGCGGCCGCGGCGCGTGGAGTCCCCGGCCGCGGGGTCGCCCGGC
>NZ_VBZC01000005.1:133824-252946 GCF_005786655.1 Streptomyces montanus | reverse complement strand
GACCCCTTCCACATGGTGCCGATCCAGTTGAAGAACTTCACACCCGTGGGCACGGCGATGAGGAACGTCATGAAGGAGAAGAACGGCAGCAGCACCCCGCCGGTGACGTACATGTGGTGTGCCCACACCGTCACACTCAGACCGGCGATCGCGATGGTCGCGGCGACCAGGGTGGTGTAGCCGAACATCGGCTTGCGGGAGAAGACCGGGATCACCTCGGAGATGATCCCGAAGAACGGCAGGGCGATGATGTACACCTCTGGATGGCCGAAGAACCAGAAGAGGTGTTGCCACAACAGCGCGCCGCCGTTGGCCGCGTCGAAGATGTGCGCGCCGAACTTGCGGTCCGCCTCCAGCGCGAACAGCGCGGCGGCCAGCACCGGGAAGGCGAGCAGCACCAGCACGGCGGTCAGCAGCACGTTCCACACGAAGATCGGCATGCGGAACATGGTCATGCCGGGGGCGCGCATGCAGATGATGGTGGTGATGAAGTTGACCGCGCCGAGGATGGTGCCGAAGCCGGAGAACGCCAGACCCATGATCCACATGTCGGCGCCGATGCCCGGTGAGCGGACCGCGTCGGACAGCGGGGAGTAGGCGAACCAGCCGAAGTCGGCCGCGCCCTGCGGGGTGAGGAAGCCGCCGACCGCGATCGTCGAGCCGAACAGGTACAGCCAGTAGGCGAACATGTTCAGCCGGGGGAAGGCGACGTCCGGCGCACCGATCTGCAGCGGCATGATCCAGTTGGTGAAGCCGGCGAACAGCGGCGTCGCGAACATCAGCAGCATGATCGTGCCGTGCATCGTGAACGCCTGGTTGAACTGCTCGTTCGACATGATCTGCAGCCCGGGCCGGGCGAGTTCGGCGCGCATGAACAGCGCCATCACGCCGCCGATGACGAAGAACGCGAACGACGTGACCAGATACAGCGTGCCGATCGTCTTGTGGTCCGTGGTGGTCAGCCAGCGGACGGCGGCGATTCCCGGACGACGCGCACGCGAGGGCGCGAGCGCCGCGGTGACAGTGTTGCTCTCCATGCCCCGCCTGTGTCCGCGGTCCGCCCCGGCGTCACACTTGAGCGAAGCGACAAGGATCACGGAAACAGGTGTGACGATCGCGAACCTGCCGGACACCTAGGGAACATGAGCAACGACGAGACCTTCGCCGCTGCCTATCGCGAGCACTACTGGGCGGTCAGCCGCTACGTTGCGCGGCGACTGGACGGCCGGACGAGCGAAGTCGAGGAAGTGGTGGCGGAGGTGTTCACCGTCGCCTGGCGGCGCCGCTCCGACCTGCCCGCGAACGCCCTGCCCTGGCTGTACGGCGTGGCACGCAACTGCCTGTCCAATGCGATACGCGGCTACGGACGCCGGAGGCGCCTGCTCGACAAGCTCGGCCACGACGAGACCGCACGCGGCAGCCAGATCGTGGACAGCCCCGACTCCGAGCCGCCCGGCGCGTGGGTGCACGACGCGCTGGCCCGGCTCTCCCCGGCCGACCGCGAGGTGCTGCGGCTCACCGCCTGGGAGGAACTCGGCATCGACGAGGTCGCCGTGGTTCTCGGCTGCGGCAGCAGGGCGGCGGCGATGCGCCTGCACCGCGCCCGGCGGCGGCTGCGAGCCGAGATCGACCGCATGCGGACCACGGTCGCCGCCGAGGCGACCTCTTCGAAGGAGCACGGCCATGGCTGACGAACTCGAACTCCTGCGCCGCGCCAATCCGGTGACGCCTGTCGACCCTCACTTCGGCGACGGACCGCTGGACCACAACGCCGAGCGCCGCCTCAACCGGCTGCTGAACGACCGGCGTCCCGATCGTGTCCGGCGTATGCGTCTGCTCTGGGGCCTCGCGGCGGCTTGCGTCGTAGCCGCCCTCACCCTGACCTTCGTGCTCGCCGGTTCGAACACCACGCCCGCGGTGGCCGCGCCGCGCCCACTGGTGGTGCGGGCCGACTCCGATCCCCGACCCCTGGACCAGCTTGCCGAACGCGCCGAGGCAGCCGCGGCGGACGGCTCGCCGCGGCTGGTGCGCGGCACCCATGTGCAGTCCTGGAGCATGGGCCTGTCGGACGACAAACCGCCGATCACTCTTCCTCAAGAGCGCATCGTGCGCTGGAAGAAGGACGACAGCCACACGGAGCTCGTTGTGGCGACCGACCCGCGCCACCCGGGCAGGCCGGTGATCAGTGATTCGGACGGCGAGCGCTTGGTCGAGGACGGCCATGTCCTCAGCGAGCAGACGTACCCGCCGAGCTGGAGCGATGCCCCGCCCGCCGCGCCGCCGCCGTACGAGGCCGCGCGGCTGCGCGCCTACCTCGAGGAGGTGGACCACTCCGGCTCCCTGAGCACACAGCAACTCCTGTACGCGATGGGGCAGTTGCTCGACAACTGGACGCTCGGCGCCCGCGAGTCCGCCGCACTCGCCCAGGTCCTGGCGGAGGCGAAGGGACTGCGGCCCGTCGGCCAGGTGACGGACCGGCTCGGACGGGCCGGGCAGGCGTACGTGTACGACGGCTCTGGCGCGCGCCAGATGCTGATCATGGACCCAGCCACCGGCGCCGTTCTCGGCCTGGAGACCACCTTCACCAAGGACGAGCCCGAGTACGCCGTCAAGGCGGGGGACGTCATGCAGTACAGCGCGTGGATGCGCTGATCACACCGACGCCGCGAGCTGCCGGCCCGCCGCCTCGACGGTCTGGGCCAGCAGCGTCGCGATCGTCATGGGGCCGACCCCGCCGGGCACGGGGGTGATGAGCCCGGCCCGCTCACGAGCGGTGTCGAAGTCGACGTCGCCGACGTTGCCGGGGTTGTACCCGGCGTCGATCACCACGGCGCCCGGCTTGATGTCCTGCCCGCGGATCAGCCGGGGCCGGCCCACGGCGGCCACCACGATGTCCGCCTCCCGGACGGCCGAGGACAGGTCCGCGGTGCGTGAATGGCAGTACGTCACCGTGGCGTCGCGCCCGAGCAGCAGCATGCCGACCGGCTTGCCGAGAATGGCGCTGCGGCCCACCACGACGGCACGCTTGCCGGCCGGGTCGACGTCGTACTCGTCGAGCAGCCGCATGATGCCGCCTGGTGTGCAGGACGTGAAGCCGGGCAGACCGAAGCCCATCGCGGAGAAGGAGGCGAGCGTCACCCCGTCGACGTCCTTCCACGGAGCGATCGCCTCGAACGCCGCGCGTTCGTCGATGTGCGGCCCCATCGGGTGCTGCAACAGGATGCCGTGCACTCCGGGATCGGCGGACAGGGCGCCGAGGGCATCCACCAGCTCCGCCGTCGTGGTGGCGGCGGGCAGTGCCACGTGCCGCGACTCGATGCCCGCCTTCCGGCAGCGGTTCTGCTTCATACGGACATACGTGACGGAAGCCGGATCCTCACCGACGAGAACGGTCGCAAGGCAAGGCGCCGTCCCCGTCCGCTCCGTGATGTCCGCCGCCCGCTTGGCGGTCTCCTCGACGATGCGCCGTGCGAGACCGGTGCCGTCCATGAGTCGAGCGGTCCGGGACATGGGCTCCTCCTGAGCGTCGCTGAAACAATCGCCCAGGCGCACGGCATCGACCCATTCGTCGGACCGCTCCCCGGTGGTGCTCCACCTCAGCGCCAGTCACGGCCCGGCACCACCCTACCTTCGCCGCAGGGCTTCCTACGGCTCGTCGTCCCATTCCTGCAGCAAGATCTGGTCGACGATCTTGCCGTCCCGCAGCGCAAGCGTCGAGGTGGCGAGCACCTTGACGCCGTCGGGATACTCGCAGAACTCCGTGAAGGCGGCCTGGTCGCCCTGGACGATGCACTGTTCCAGCTTGTGGGTCATGTCGCGGCTGTACACGTCGTTGAGCATCTCGCTGATCTGCTCGCGGCCGTGCATCACCTTCGGGTGGCTGGGCTGGGTGTTGCGGTCGACGATGCGGAGCTCCGCGTCGTCGGCGTACAGCGACAGGAGCGTTTCGGGGTTCTGGCCTTCGACGCCCTGGCGCAGCGTGTCGGTGTCGAAGCCGGGTCCTGATGTGGTGCCCATGGTGGACCTCCTTACCTCTCCCATCGAGCCTCCTCCGGCACGGGGGCCACAGCAAGCGCAGACGGCTCGCTGCGGCCCGTGCCCGGTGTTCGCTCAGTGCTCGTTCGGTGCTCGGTGCGTGCCTGCGGCTCAGCGTCCGGTGGGCTGGAAGCCGCGCAGGCGCAGGCTGTTGCCGACCACGAAGACCGAGGAGAAGGCCATCGCGGCCCCCGCGATCATGGGGTTGAGCAGCCCGGCCGCGGCGAGCGGGAGGGCGGCGACGTTGTACGCGAAGGCCCAGAACAGGTTGGACCTGATGGTGCCCAGTGTCTTGCGGGAGAGCCGGATGGCGTCCGCAGCGACCCTGAGATCGCCCCTCACCAGCGTCAGGTCGCCCGCCTCGATCGCGGCGTCCGTACCCGTGCCCATCGCCAGACCCAGATCCGCCTGGGCCAGCGCGGCCGCGTCGTTGACCCCGTCGCCGACCATGGCGACGGATCGGCCCTCGCTCTGCAGCCGGCGGACGACGGCCACCTTGTCCTGCGGCATGACCTCGGCGATCACGTGCTCGGGAGCGATGCCCACCTCCGCGGCGACCGCCTCGGCGACCGCCTTGTTGTCACCGGTCAGCAGGAGGGGAGTGAGGCCGAGGGCACGCAGCCGTGCGATGGCCTCCGGGCTGGTCTCCTTGACGGCGTCGGCGACCTCCAGGACCGCGCGGGCCTCGCCGTCCCAGGCGACGGCGATGGCGGTACGTCCGGCCGCCTCCGCCTCGGCCTTGGCGCGCCGCAGCTCGGAGGGCAATGACATGGCCCACTCTGTCAGCAGCTTCTCGCGGCCGACCAGGACCGCGTGCCCCTCGACGACGCCCTGGACGCCGAGGCCCGCGAGGTTGGCGAAGTCCTCGGGAACGGGCAGGGTCCCGACCCGGGCGGTGGCACCGGAGGCGACGGCCTGGGCGATGGGATGCTCGGAGGAATGCTCCAGGGCGCCCGCGAGGCGCAGCACCTCGTCCTCGTCGGTGCCTTCGGCGGTGTGCACGGCGAGCAGGGTCATCCTGCCGGTGGTGACGGTGCCGGTCTTGTCCAGGACGATGGTGTCCACCTTGCGCGTGCTCTCCAGGACTTCAGGGCCCTTGATGAGGATGCCGAGCTGGGCCCCGCGTCCCGTACCGACCATGAGGGCGGTCGGTGTCGCCAGGCCGAGGGCGCAGGGGCAGGCGATGATCAGGACGGCGACCGCGGCGGTGAAGGCCGCGGTGAGTCCCGCGCCGTTGCCGAGCCAGAACGCCAGGGTGGCGAGGGCCAGGGCGATCACGACGGGAACGAAGACCGCGGAGATCTTGTCGGCGAGGCGCTGAGCCGCCGCCTTGCCGTTCTGCGCGTCCTCGACCAGCTTGGCCATACGGGCCAGCTGGGTGTCGGCACCGACGCGGGTGGCCTCGACGACCAGGCGTCCACCGGCGTTCAGGGTGGCCCCGGTGACGCCGTCCCCGGGACCGACCTCGACCGGCACCGACTCTCCCGTGAGCATGGAGGCGTCCACGGCGGACGAACCCTCGACGACCACACCATCGGTGGCGATCTTCTCACCGGGCCGCACGAGGAACCGGTCGCCGACCTTCAACTCGCTGACGGCGATACGCTCCTCGCGGCCGCCGTCACGCAGGACGGTGACGTCCTTGGCGCCCAGCTCCAGCAGGGCCTTCAGCGCCGCCCCCGCCTTCCGCTTCGACCGTGCCTCGAAGTACCGCCCGGCCAGGATGAAGGCCGTGACGCCCGCCGCGGCCTCCAGATAGATGTTCCCGGCGCCGTCGGTGCGGGCGATCGTGAACTCGAAGGGGTGTGTCATACCGGGCGTACCCGCCGTACCGAAGAACAGGGCCCACAGCGACCACAGGAACGCGGCCCCGGTACCGACGGAGATCAGGGTGTCCATGGTGGCGGCGCCATGCTTGGCATTGGTCCAGGCCGCCTTGTGGAAGGGCCACGCGGCATACGTCACCACGGGCGCCGCCAGGGTCAGGGACAGCCACTGCCAGTACTCGAACTGCAGCGCCGGGGCCATCGCCATCGCGACCACGGGGACAGCGAGCGCGACGGCGGCGGTCAACCGCTCGCGCAGCGGCCGCAGTTCGTCACCCTCCTCCCGCGCGGCCACCTCGCCGGATGCCGACTCGGTGCGTACCGGCTCGGGTTCGGGCTCCCGTGCCGTGTAGCCGGTGGCCTCGACCGTGGCGATCAGGTCCACGACGGCGATTCCCTCGCGGAAGCTGACCTTCGCCTTCTCCGTGGCGTAGTTGACGGTCGCCTCGACGCCCTCCATGCGGTTGAGCTTCTTCTCGATCCGGGCGGCGCACGAGGCACAGGTCATGCCGCCGATGGCGAGTTCGACCTCGGCGGCGCCAGGCGTGGTGGTGGTCATGTCTGCTCCTCGGAGCTCACGGACGCGATACGGGATCACGTGGGGGTGGGGCGGAGAGGCTGGGTCGTACGCGATGGCTCTGATACCCCTGCGGGGTATCTGTTCGACGTGCTCCAACATATACCCCCCGGCCGTATTTGAAGCAAGTGGCCGACCGGCTTGACTTCATACCCCATAGGGGTATGTTGAAATGCGTCGGCCGCACCATGAGCGGCCTCGAAGCTGAGGAGTGAGCCATGAACACGGGACTGCGGATCACCGTCTTCGTCGCCGCGCTCGCCGCGACGTTCGGCACCGCGTACGGCGTGGGCAACGCCGTCGATCCGATCTCGCCCGAGCCGAAGGAAAGTGCCCACGCTGCCGGCGGGCACGGAGACGGGCGGGGTGGCCACAAGGACAAGGGCGGCGGGCATGAGCCGGAACCGCCCGGAGGTCTCGAGATCTCCCGGGGCGGCTACACCCTCGACCTGAGGACGCCGCGCATCGAGGCCGGAAAGAAGACCGAGCTGCGCTTCGCCATCGTGCGGGACGCGACCGGCCGCGCAGTCAGTGCGTACCAACGTGAGCACGACAAGGAGCTGCATCTGATCCTTGCCTCACGCGACCTGACCGTCTATCGCCACCTGCACCCCGTCCGGGCCGCCGACGGCACCTGGTCCACCCCCGTGGACCTGCCCAGGGCCGGCGGCTACCGGGTCTTCGCCGACTTCACGCCCAAGGGCGGCGAAGGGCTCACGCTCGGCGCGGACCTCGCCGCGTCCGGAACGTATGAGTCTGCCGAGCTGCCCCCGGCCGGCACCACGGCCAAGGTCGACGGGTACGAGGTGGAACTCGACGGCGAACCGACCCCCGGCAAGGCCGGCGAACTGAGGCTGACCGTGACCAAGGACGGGAAGCCGGTGCGGGACCTCCAGCCCTATCTGGGCGCCTACGGTCACCTGGTCGCCCTGCGCTCGGGCGACCTCGCCTACCTGCACGTCCACCCCAATGGCGAACCCGGCGACGGCGAGACCGAGCCCGGCCCGGAGGTCTCCTTCACGGCGACAGTGCCGAGCGCCGGTGCGTACCGCCTGTTCCTGGACTTCAAGCACCAGGGCGAGGTCCGTACGGCGGCCTTCACGGTGCACGCGGGCGGCGCGGCGAAGGCGGGGGAGGGGGCACAGGCAGAGCAAGGGCCTCAGAATCCCGAGACGCCCGCGGAGACCAAGCCCTCCGAGGGAGAGCCCGGGCACGCGCACTGAGACATGGGTTCCAGCGGTGGCAGGAATGGCCCGCACCCCGGACGTATGCGTGCATCTGGAGCGGGTACACGAGTGTGGTCATGCAGAGACGGGACGTCCGCCGGACAGGCCCGTCGACACGATGGGGGCGCACGATGCCCGACATCCCCGATCATCCGACCCCCTCGCAGGCGCAGGAAGCCCTCAGGGTCCTGACCGACGACTCCGTGGGCGGGGAGGCCTTGCAGAGAGCCTTGGCGGTGCTGACCGAGACGCCTGTCCTGATACCCGTCGTCGATCCCCGGCACCACGAGCGAAAGAACGGAGACCCGCGAGCCCTGGTCCTGCCCGTGCTCGACCAGGCCGACGGCTCCCAGCAGGTACCCGTGTTCACCTCGGAGGAGCGGCTGGGCGATGCACTGCCGAGCGTCCTGTCCTACCGGCTGGTGCCGCTGGGGCGGCTGGCCACCGACTGGCCCGACGAGGAACTGCAGTTGGCCATCGACCCCGGTCACTCCGACGTGCTGACCCTGACGGCCGAGGGAATCCGCACCCTGCTCGTGCGTCACTGACCTCCTGCGTTGACCCCCTGAGTCACTGACCTCGTGCGTCACTGACGGAGAACTCCGTCAGTGACGGCCCTGGAGCCGGCGGCTGCCCGCGTCACAGGTGCGGGTGCGCCGGGGAGTGCGTGGTCTCCTCGATCTCGTTCGCCGCCTTGCGCAGCAGCCGTCGAGCCAGGTCGTTGAGTGCCCGGGCCGTGGCGAGTTCCTCACCGACCCGGGCCTGTTCCGGATCGTCGGGATTGCGCCGGGCGTGACCGCGGGTGGTCAGGAGAGTGGAGTCGGGCAGCCGAAGGGAGGCGGTCGCCTCGCTCTCGGTTTCGGTCCGCTCGATGTCCAGGTCGATATGCCAGTTGAGGTGTGCCTGCATGGCGGTCACCCCCTCCCGCACGCCGGTGTGCCGTGCATGCGCGACGAGTGCCCGGATCCCGACGCCATATGCGTACCGGTTCCGGGCAGCTGCCACATGGGTCTCGGGGGTTCGGGTACTCGGCCCGTCGGACTCCGATAGGAGCCTGTGACCGATACGGCGATTGGACGAACCGTGACTGACTTCCACTCCCAGGGCGGCGGCGGTTCCGCCGCCCAGCAGGCCTTGCGCGCGGTCGTCGAGGGCACCGTGGACGAGGCGGCGTTGAGCACGCTGGCCAGGAGCGAGGTTCTGCTCCCCACCGGAACCGACGCGGAAGGACCCGCCCCCAAGGCACTGACCCTGCCCGTGTTCGAGCAGGAGGACGGCACCGAGCTGGTGCCGGTCTTCACCACACAGGACCGCATGGAACAGGCATTGCCGCAGATCAAGCGGCACCGCAACGTGGTCCTCGGGGTACTCGCCCATGGCTGGCCCAGCGAGAGACTGTCGCTGGTCATCGACGCGGGCACACCGGAGGAGCTGGCGCTCACAGCCCACGGTGTGAAGGAACTCCTCGACCGCGAGGAGACCTGACTCCAGGCCCAGGACGACACCCGGTCCCCAGGGGGACCCCCTACCCGCGGATTGGGGAGGGGGCCCCTGCGGACGGGTGGTGCCTCACCGTGGTGTGATTCGGCATGTCACCCGGCATGTGATTCCGCAGGTGATTGAGAAGGCCGGTTCATGACAGCATGCGCAAACTCCTGTTGGACGGGCGATCTTCGTGGCCCCGATGCTGGAGGTACGTCGCATGCTTGAGCCTCACGGGCGCCACGGGAAAGAGGGACAGAGATCATCATGGAACAGCGGGTATTCGGCAGGACGAACCAGCGGGTCTCCGTCGTAGGCCTGGGCACCTGGCAGCTGGGCGCCGACTGGGGCGAGGTCAAGGAGGAGGACGCTCTCGCCGTGCTGGACGCCGCGGTCGAGAGCGGCGTGACGTTCTTCGACACCGCCGATGTGTACGGCGACGGGCGTAGCGAGCAGCTCATCGGCCGTTATCTGCGGGTACGCCCGGACGCGGACATCCTCGTCGCGACGAAGATGGGCCGCCGGGTGGCGCTGGACCCCGCGCTCTACACCCTCGACAACTTCCGCGCCTGGACCGACCGCTCACGCACGAATCTGGGCGTGGACACCCTCGACCTGGTGCAGCTGCACTGCCCGCCCACGCCCGTGTACGCGTCGGACGCGGTCTTCGATGCGCTCGACACGCTCGTCGAGGAACAGCGCATCGCGGCGTACGGCGTGAGTGTGGAGACCTGTGAGGAGGCGCTGACGGCGATCGCCAGGCCGGGGACGGCGAGCGTCCAGATCATTTTCAACGCGTTTCGCCTCAAGCCGTTGGAGGCGGTGCTCCCGGCCGCCGCGGAGGCGGGTGTGGGCATCATCGCCCGCGTACCGCTGGCCTCCGGGCTGCTCTCCGGCAAGTACACGAAGGACACGGCCTTTCCGGCCGACGACCACCGGACGTACAACCGGCACGGCGAGGCCTTCGACCAGGGCGAGACCTTCTCCGGGGTCGACTACGCGTCGGGGGTGGAAGCGGCCGCTGAGTTCTCGAAGCTCGCTCCGGAGGGCGCGACACCGGCCCAGACCGCTCTGCGGTGGATCATCCAGCAGCCCGGCGTGTCCTCGGTGATCCCCGGCGCCCGTTCCCCCGAGCAGGCGCGGGCGAACGCCGATGCGGCCGCGCTGGCCCCGCTGCCGGACGCGACCCTGGACGCCGTGGGCGAGCTGTACGACAGCGGCATTCGGGCGCAGGTCCACCACCGCTGGTAGAACCCCCGCCTGATGCGTCCGTTACCTGATGCGGCCGTCACCCCAGCGCGGCTGTCACCTGGTGCGGCTGTCACCTGGTGCGGCTGACGGCGTCCGCCCCGGAGAAACCTCCACATGCAGGGGCGGACGCCCGTGGCTCACGGCTTGCGGCCCACTCCGCCGTAGGCGTCGACCGTCGACACGTCCGACTCCTGCTCCGGACGCCACTCGGTGACCTGGACGACCCCTGGCTCTGCCAGCTCCAGCCCGTCGAAGAAGCCGGCGATCTCCTCGACGCTGCGCACGTAGTACGGGACGGCGCCGCTCTCGTTGTACGCCGCCGACGCGGCGATCATGCCCTCGCTGGTCGCGGTGCTGTCGCTGATCACCAGATAACTGCCGGACGGCAGACCGGCCATGAGGCTAGAGACCAGTTCCCGGGCCTGGCCGTAATCGGCCACGTGGCCCAGGGTGTTGAGGATCATCAGCGCGACGGGCTGGGAGAAGTCCAGCGTGCCCGCCGCCGTCTTGAGGATCTCCTCGGGCTCGTAGAAGTTGGCGTCGATGTACGCGGTCTCGCCCTCGGGCGTGCTGGTGAGCAGGGCGCGGGCGTGCGCGAGCACCATGGGGTCGTTGTCGACGTAGACGATCCGCGCATCCGGCGCCACGCGCTGGGCCACCTCGTGGGTGTTGTCGGCGGTCGGCAGGCCGGTGCCGATGTCGAGGAACTGCCGGACGCCCTGTTCTCCGGCCAGGTGCCGCACCGCGCGCCCGAGGAAGAGGCGGCTCGTGCGCGCCACGTCTACGAGGCCGGGGAAGATCTCCTTGATCTGGTCCCCGATCTCGCGGTCCACCTCGTAGTTGTCCTTGCCGCCCACGAAGTAGTTCCAGAAACGCGCGGAGTGCGGCTTGCTCGTGTCGATCCGGGCACGTATCTCGGCTGCGGCGGCGAGCTGGGGGTCTTGATCTGACACGAGAGTGCCTCCTGCGCATGGGTGTTCGCTAACCGAACACCAACCTAGTCGAATGGTCCGGCTTCCCGCCCCGGTCTTGGCAAGCGAACTCCGGTAAAAACCACGGGATTTGGTCAGGGCGTTTGCCCACCGCGGCGCCCAGTTCGTCGTAAGCGGCTGCCAGTTGCCGTAGCGCGGCCGCGGCCGACGGTGTGTCGCCCGCGACCAGGCTGTACTGCACGTTGCCGAGCAGCCGCGCCTGCGCGCGCCGACCCGGACGGCGAAGCCCGTCAGATGGGCCAGGACGCGGTCGTCCACCGACGCGCCGGTAGTCACTGCGCATGGTGAACCGGCCCGCGCAGTCCGGTAGTTGCTCACTCCACGCTGCGACAAAGGCATCGATGGGCAACGTGGCGAAGGGATAGCCGCCGGGGTCATGAAAGTGCACCGTCTCGTGGTCGACGCCGAGCACGGTCACCCAATGGTCGCCGCCGTTGGGTGTGCCCGTCGACCAGGGTTGGTGCAGGAGCAGGCCGACGTCCATAGGACCGACCAGCACCGGCCCCGGCTCGGCGGCCTGCCGCAGGCGACCGACGGCCTGGTGGCTCGTGGGTCGAGTCTCCGGGTCAGCGGTAGAGGCTGGGACGTTCGACGAGTTCGACGGTGATCCGGCCGCCTTCGGCCTGGGCGCGCACGCCCGCCTCGCAGACCGCGGCGGCGGCATAGCCGTCCCAGGAGCTGGGGCCGGTGACCTCGCCGCGCCGGGTGGCGTCCACCCACGCCTGCACCTCACGGTCGTACGCGTCCTCGAAACGCGCCACGAAGTCCGGGGCGATCGAACCACCCCACCGCCCGGCCGAGTTGACGAGCATGCCGTGGCCGTCACCGATCCGCGCGGTGCCGTTCTCGCAGACCGCCTCCGCCTGTACCTGGTAGCCGAACTGGCAGTTGACGCTCATCTCGACGTCGACGAGGGCGCCCCCGTCGGTTTCGAAGATGACGAACTGCGGGTCCTCGAGGCCCTCGGGTGCGTTGGACGACGGCCTGGGCTTCATCACGGTGACCGTGGTGATCTCGTGGTCCAGCAGCCACCGGGTGACGTCCATCTCGTGTACGACGGCGTCGTTGATGAGCATCTCGCTGGTGAAGCCGGGCACCGGGAGGGTGGCGTTGCGGTGCCGGTTGTGCAGCATCAGCGGACGTCCCAGCCGGCCGCTGTCCAGCAGCTCCTTGAGCTGCATGTACTCCGCGTCGTACCGCCGCATGAACCCGACCTGCACCCGGCGGTGGCCGAGCTTCTGCTCGGCTTCCAGGACGCGCAGCGCGGAGGCCGCGTCCGGGGTGAGCGGCTTCTCGCACAGGACGGGCAGATCGTGCTCGAAGGCGGTGAGCAGCGCCGCCTCGTGCGCGGGGCCCGGGGAGGCGATCAGCACGGCGTCCACGTCGTCCGCGGCCATGGCGGCGGCGGGGTCCGTGTACGCCGTGCAGCCGTCGATGCCGGTGGCGAGCCCCTTGGCCCGTTCGGCGTCGATGTCCACCACCGCGCTCACCCGGGCCCCGCTGGTCACCTCGCTGATCCGGCGCACATGGTCGGCTCCCATCCTGCCGGTGCCGACGACGGCGACGCGTAGCGTTGTGCGCTGGGCCATGGGCTGGTTCCCTTCTCAGGCGCCGCAGGAGCGGAGGAACGTGCGGGTGCGCGTGGCGATGGGCAGCGGCTTGTCGGGCGGGCAGGGGTACATGTCCTGCTCGACGATGGCGAACAGTTCGACACCGAGGTTCTGTGCGGCGGCGAGCACCGGCTCCAGCGCGGGTACGCCCGCCGGTGGCTCGCACATGACACCGCGCTGGACGGCGGGGCCGAACGGGATCTCGTTCTTGACGACGTCGGCGAGGATCTCGGGGTCGACCTGCTTGAGGTGGAGGTAGCCGATCCGCTCGCCGTACGTCTCGATGAGCTTGACGTTGTCGCCACCGCAGTAGGCGTAGTGACCGGTGTCCAGGCAGAGGCCGACCAGTTCGCCGTCGGTGGAGTCGAGGAAGCGCTCCACGTGCTCCTCGGTGTCGATGTGCGTGTCGGCGTGCGGGTGTACGACGATGTCGAGGCCGAAGCGCTCCTTCACCTCGTGCCCGAGGCGCTCCATGCCCTTGGTCAGATACGCCCACTGACGCACGGTCAGCTCGGGCGGCTCGATCAGCGCGGCGGTCTTGTCGTCCCGCCAGAAGGACGGGATGACCACCAGGTGCCTGGCGCCCATGGCGCGGGTCAGTTCGGCGACCTGGCTGACGTGCTCCCAGGTGGCGTCCCAGACGTCGGGGCCGCGGTGGAGCGCGGTGAAGACCGTGCCGGCCGACACCTTCAGGCCCCGCCGGTCCACCTCGTCGGTGAGCCTGGCCGGGTCCGTGGGGAGATAGCCGTACGGGCCGAGCTCGATCCAGGAGTAACCGGCTTCGGAGACCTCGTCCAGGAAGCGTTCCCAGGGCACCTGTTGGGGATCGTCGGGGAACCACACGCCCCATGAATCCGGAGCCGAACCGACTCGGATGCGGTTCAGGGCGTCGGTCATGAGGACGTCCCTTCGGAAGCCACGACGGGTGCGGTGAGGTCCTCCTTTTCGGGGAGCTTCTCCACGTCGACGCCCCGGACCTGTGCCAACTCATGCTTGAGCGCGGCCAGTTCGGCACCGCCCGCCATGTGGTTGGTGAGCTCTTCCAGGCCGACCTCGCTGCGGGAGGCGCTCAGCTC
The DNA here is from genome assembly GCF_005786655.1 of Streptomyces montanus. NCBI lineage: Bacteria > Bacillati > Actinomycetota > Actinomycetes > Kitasatosporales > Streptomycetaceae > Streptomyces > Streptomyces montanus. Next base: position 238,871 of record NZ_VBZC01000005.1, on the reverse strand, counting down.
CATGGTGCCGAGTCGCAGCACGCTGAAGTGGTCGCCGACCATGTAGGCGTGGTGCGGGTTGTGGGTGATGAAGATGACGCCGAGGCCGCGGTCGCGGGCGGCGGCGATGTACTTCAGCACCACGCCGGACTGCTTCACGCCGAGCGCGGCGGTGGGCTCGTCCAGGATGAGGACGCGGGCGCCGAAGTAGACGGCGCGGGCGATGGCCACCGACTGCCGCTGGCCGCCGGAGAGCGTGCCGATGGGCTGGTCGAGGTCGTCGAGGATGATGCCCATGTTGCGCAGTTCCTCGTCCGCGGTCTCCTTCATGCGGGCGATGTCGAGGCGGCGCACGGGCCAGGGGCCCTTGGTCATCTCGGAGCCGAGGAAGAAGTTCCGCCAGACCGGCATCAGGGGCACGGTGGCCAGGTCCTGGTAGACGGTGGCGATACCGCGGTCGAGGGCTTGGCGGGGGGTGGTGAAGCGCACCGGCTCGCCGTCGACGAGGAAGTCGCCCTCGGAGTGCTGGTGCAGGCCGGAGATGATTTTGATGAGGGTGGACTTGCCCGCGCCGTTGTCGCCAAGGACGCAGGTCACCTGGCTGGGGAAGACCTGCAGGTCGACGCCGTGCAGGGCACGGACGTTGCCGTACGACTTGCCCGCGCCGCGCAGTTCGACGATCGGCCGGCCGTCCTGGGGCACGTCGTCCTTGACGAGGGCCTCGGTGGGCGAGGAACCGTTGGTTGTCATGGGATCAGATCACCTCCGGGTCGCCGCGCGGCGGACCCACAGATTGACGAGGGTGGCGCCGAGCAGCATCACGCCGAGGAAGGCCATGAACCAGTCGGGGTTCCAGCCGGCGTAGACGATGCCCTGGTTCACCATGCCGAACATGAAGGCGCCGAAGACCGGGCCGATCGCGGAACCGTAGCCGCCGGTCAGCAGGCAGCCGCCGATCACCGCCGCGGCGATGTAGATCAGCTCCTGGCCGACACCCTCGCCCGACTGCACGGTGTTGAAGGCGAACAGCTGGTGCATGCCGACGAACCAGGCGCCGAAGCCCACGCCCATGAACAGCGTGATCTTGGTGAAGGCCACCGGCACGCCGACCGCGCGGGCGCTGGCCTTGTTGCCGCCGACCGCGAAGATCCAGTTGCCGTACTTGGTGCGCAGGAGGAGCCACGTGGCCACCGCCGCGAAGGCAAGCCAGTACAGGATCGTGGACTTCACCTGGACGCCACCGATGGTGAAGGACGCGGAGAAGACCGCCTTCGCCTGCTCGAAGCCGTCCATGTCGCTGATGCTGTTGGTCGCGACGTTGCCGGTGACCAGTTTGGTGACGGCGAGGTTGACGCCCTGCAGGATCAGGAAGGTGCCGAGGGTGACCAGGAAGCTCGGCAGCCCCGTGCGCATGATCATCCAGCCGTTGAAGGCGCCGATCGCGAGCGAGACCAACAGCGCGACGAACACCCCCACCCAGACGTTCATCGTCAGCTGGTAGCTGACCATGCTCGCGGTCAGTGCCGAGGTCAGCACGGCGACGCCGGACGACAGGTCGAACTCGCCGCCGATCATCAGCAGAGCCACGGGCAGGGCCATGAGGCCGATGGTCGACGACTGGTAGAGGATCGTGCCCATCGAGTCGGCCTGACGGACCGGCGGCGCCGCGACGAGGAAGAACACGAACACCGCGGCGGCACCGAGGAAGACACCGACCTCAGGACGGGCGAGCAGCCTCAGCCACACGGGGTGCTGCGAGGTCCGCCCGTCGGTCTTCTGAGGGCCGGAGGCCGGCGGTGAGGTCACCGCCGGCGCAGCCTGCTGGGTCATACGATCACCGAGTACCCTTCGCGGCGAACTTGGCGATCGTGTCGACATTGCTCTTGTCGACGAACGCCGGGCCCGTCAGGACCGGCTCCTCGCCACCGCCGCTGTAGTTGCCGTTGGTCTTGTACAGCCACAGCGAGTCGATCGAGAGATAGCCCTGCAGGTAGGGCTGCTGGTCGACGGCGAACTCGATGTCGCCCTTCTCGATGGCGCTGGTCAGGTCCTTGTTGAGGTCGAAGGTGGCGACCTTGGCCTTGCTGCCCGCGTCGGCGACGGACTGCACCGCGGTCAGCGCGTACGGAGCGCCGAGGGTGACCACCTGGTCGATGGAGCTGTCCTGCTTGAGCTTGGCGGTGATCGTGGACTTCACGGCCGGCATGTCGGTGCCGTTGACGTACACGTTGTCCGTCTTGCCCTTGAAGGTCTTCTCCACGCCCGCGCAGCGCGCCTCCAGTCCGACGTGACCCTGTTCCTGGACCACGCAGGCGACGTGCTTGGCGCCGGTCTCGTTCAGCTTCTTGCCGAGCGCCTCACCCGCCACGCCCTCGTCCTGGCCGAAGTACTCCAGCAGACCCATGTCCTTCCAGTTGTCCACACCGGAGTTGAGGCCGACCACGGGGATGCCGGCCTTCGTGGCCTTCGCCACGACGTCCTTCATGGCGTCCGGCTTGGCGAGGGTGACCGCGATGCCGTCGACCTTCTGGTCGATCGCGTTCTGCACGAGGCCGGCCTGGTCGGCCGCAGTGGGGTTACTGGAGTAGATCAGCTTGACGTTGTCCTTCGCGGCCGCCGCCTCGGCACCCTTGCGGACGATGTCCCAGAAGGTGTCACCCTGGGCCTGGTGGGTGACCAACGCGATGGTCATGCGGGGGGTGTTGGCCTTGCCCGCGGCGGCGTTCTCGCCGCTCTCCTCTGCTTCCTTGCCGCCGGAGCCGCTGGAGCAGCCGGTGACTATCAGCGCCGTCGCGGCGGCAGCGGCCACGAGGGCGGGGAATCTACGGGAGCGTGGGCGAGACATAGAGTCCATCTTTCCGGCACCTCACTGTGCTACTGGGGAAAGGGAACGGGAACACGGGCGGGGCGTGAGCCCGGACCCTGGGGGGCCGGCCCGGCGAACGCGGGCCATGTGCCGAACAACTCGGTTGTGCTGTTGGCACGGGATGAAAGTACCTGACAGCCCCACCTGTCAATACTTTGTTAAGACATCATTTCACGATCACGTGCGAATGTAAGTACAAAGTATTGACAGGGCTCTGTCGCGCGTCTTACACCTAAGGGCACACCGGTCCCCGGCAGGCAGCCTTCATCCCCACGGCTGTCCGCATCCCCAGCACGAGGAGCGAGGCGCATGACCGAGTCCTTCGACCTGATCACTATGGGCCGCATCGGCGTCGACCTCTACCCCCTGCAGACAGGCGTGCCCCTCAGCCGTGTCGACACCTTCGGGAAGTTCCTCGGCGGGTCGGCGGCGAACGTCGCGGTGGCCGCCGCGCGCCTGGGCCGATCCACCGCGATCATCACCCGCACCGGAAACGACCCGTTCGGCACGTATCTGCACGAGGCGCTGGGCGAGTTCGGGGTCGACGACCGCTGGGTCACGCCGGTCGACGCCCACCCGACCCCCATCACCTTCTGCGAGATCTTCCCGCCCGACGACTTCCCGCTGTACTTCTACCGCCGGCCCAAGGCGCCCGACCTGGAGATCCACACCGAGGAGCTCGACTTCTTCGCCATCCGGGCCGCCCGCATCTTCTGGATCACCGGGACCGGTCTGAGCGAGGAGCCCAGCCGCTCGGCCACGCTCGCCGCCCTCAAGGCCCGCGACAAGTCGGGCATCACCGTCTTCGATCTCGACTGGCGCCCCATGTTCTGGAAGGACCCGGCCGAGGCCCGCCCGTACTACGCCGAAGCCCTGGGCCACGCCACGGTCGCCGTCGGCAACCTCGACGAGTGCGAGGTCGCCACCGGCGTGCGCGAACCCCACGCCTGCGCCCAGGCGCTGCTCGACGCGGGCGTGGAACTCGCCGTGGTCAAGCAGGGCCCCAAGGGCGTCCTCGCCGTCCACCGGGACGGCACCACCGCAGAGGTTCCGCCGGTACCCGTGGAGGTGGTCAACGGCCTCGGCGCGGGCGACGCCTTCGGCGGTTCCCTCTGCCACGGACTGCTCGCCGGCTGGGAGCTGCAGAAGACCATGCGATACGCCAACGCGGCCGGAGCCATCGTCGCCTCCCGCCTCGCCTGTTCCTCCGCGATGCCGACCGCCGCCGAGGTCGAGGATCTCGTCGCCTCCCGAGGCTGACCCGCCGCCCGCTTGAACGGAGTCAACCCTTGAGCCTCACCATCCCCGACCTCGTCAGGGTGCGCGCCCGCCACCCGGAGGCCATCGCCGAGGCGGCCACCCGGCGCAGGCGCCGCCCGCTCATCGGCGACAGCGGCCGCCTCATGATCGTGGCCGCCGACCATCCGGCACGCGGCGCTCTCGGTGTCGGCGACCGCCGTCTGGCCATGGCCAACCGTGCCGACCTGCTGGAGCGGTTGTGCGTGGCGCTGTCCCGGCCCGGCGTGGACGGGGTGCTCGGCACCGCGGACATCCTGGAGGACCTGCTCCTCCTCGGTGCCCTCGACGACAAGGTTGTCATGGGCTCGATGAACCGCGGCGGCCTGGCCGGCGCCGCCTTCGAGATGGACGACCGCTTCACCGGACACCGCGCCGAGGACATCGCCCGGCTGAACTTCGACGCGGGCAAGCTCCTGCTGCGCATCGACTACGACGACCCCGGGTCGCTGACCACCCTGGAGTCCACCGCCCGCGCCGTCGACGCCATGGCAGAGCGCCGGCTGCCGTTGTTCGTCGAGCCGTTCATCTCCCGCCGCATCGAGGGCGCGGTACGCAACGACCTGTCCGCCGAGGCCGTCACCCGCTCCATAGCCATCGCCTCGGGCCTGGGCGGCACCTCCGCCTACACCTGGCTGAAGCTGCCGGTCACCCGCGACCCCGACGACATGGCCGCCGCCCTGGAGACCTCGACCCTGCCCGCCGTACTGCTGGGCGGCGAGGTCGGCAAGGACCAGGAGGGCGCGTACGAGAGGTGGCGCAAGGCGCTGCGGCTGCCCACCGTGCAGGGCCTGGTCGTCGGCCGCTCCCTGCTCTACCCCGCCGAGGGCAGCGTCGAGACCGCCGTGGACACGGCCGTCGGGCTGCTGTGAGGGCCGGACCCGGAGGAACCAACTCATGACCACCACACACCACATGCCCGCGGGCAAGGCCACGAGCGGCCAGTACGCCGTCGACATCACCCCCGAGACAGCAGGCTGGGGCTACTCCAGCCTGCGGGTGCTCGACCTGCGGCCCGGCGACTCACACCTCTTCACGGCCGGGGACAGCGAGTGGATCGTGCTGTCGCTCAGTGGCGGCTGCACCGTCGCCGTCACCGACGACCGCGGCCGTGACACGTTCTCATTGCACGGCCGCGACAGTGTGTTCAGCGGCGTCAGCGACTTCGTGTACGTGCCGCGCGACGCGACCGCGACGCTCACCTCGGACACGGGCGGGCGCTTCGCGCTCACCGGCGCCCGCTGCGAGCGCCGCCTGCCGCCCCGCTACGGGCCCGCCCCGTCCGTCCCCGTCGAACTGCGGGGGACCGGCAACTGCTCGCGCAAGGTGCACAACTTCGGTGCCGCCGGAGTCTTCGAGTGCGACAAGCTCATCGCCGTCGAAGTGATCACTCCCGGCGGCAACTGGTCCTCGTACCCGCCGCACAAGCACGACGAGAACCGCCCCGGGGAGGAGACCGAACTGGAGGAGATCTACTACTTCGAGTTCGCGGACCACGAGGGCACACCGGGCCTCGGCTACCAGCGGGTCTCACCGTCCGGCAACGGTCAGGGCACGGATGTGCTGGCCGAGGTGCGCGGCGGCGACGTCGTCCTGATCCCGGACGGCTGGCACGGGCCCTCCATGGCCGTGCCAGGCCACGACATGTACTACCTCAACGTCATGGCGGGCCCCGGCGCCGAGCGTGCCTGGCTCATCTGTGACCACCCCGACCACGCCTGGATCCGCGACACCTGGCCGGGCCGGCCTGTCGACCCCAGACTCACCACCGGCTTCACCGCCCAGTCCCAGTGAGGTACGCCCCGATGAGCCCCTCCACCCGCCGCCTGACCGTCGCCCAGGCGCTCGTGCGCTTCCTCGCCGCGCAGTACACCGAACGCGACGGCGTACGGCACCGGCTGATCGCCGGGACGTGGGGAATCTTCGGCCACGGCAACGTCGCCGGGATCGGCCAGGCGCTGCTGGAGGCCGACGAGCGGACCATGCCGTTCCACCAGGGCCGCAACGAACAGTCCATGGTGCACGCCGCCGTCGGCTACGCCCGCCAGCTCAACCGACTGTCCACACAGGCCGTCACCACCTCCATCGGCCCCGGCGCCACCAATCTGGTCACCGGAGCCGCCCTCGCCACCGTCAACCGGCTCCCGGTCCTGCTGCTGCCCGGCGACTACTTCGCCACACGGACCGCCGACCCGCTGCTCCAGCAGCTCGAACACCCCGTGTCCGCGGATGTGTCCGTCAACGACACCCTGCGCCCGGTCTCCCGCTACTTCGACCGGATCACCCGCCCCGAAGCCCTGATCCCCTCCGCCCTCGGCGCCATGCGCGTGCTCGCCGACCCCGTCGAGACCGGCGCCGTCACCCTCGCCCTGCCGCAGGACGTCCAGGCCGAGGCGTACGACTGGCCCGAGGAGTTCTTCGCCGACCGGGTCTGGCAGGTACGCCGCCCCGCACCCGAACAGGCCGAACTCGCCGAGGCCGCGCGCGCCATCAAGGCCGCCGAACGGCCGCTGATCGTCGCCGGCGGCGGCGTCCACCACAGCGAGGCCGAGGACGCGCTCAAGGCGCTGGTGGACGCCACCGGCATTCCCGTCGCCTCCACCCAGGCGGGCAAGGGCTCGCTGCGCCACGACCACCCCGCCGACATCGGCGGCATCGGCCACACCGGCACCGCGGTCTGCGACGACATCGCACGCACCGCCGACCTGGTCATCGGCGTGGGCACCCGCTACACCGACTTCACCACCGCCTCCAGCACCCTCTTCGCCCACCCCGCGGTGCGCTTCGTCAACCTCAACGTCACGCCCTTCGACGCCCACAAGCTGAGCGCGCGGACGCTGGTCGCCGACGCCCGCGCAGGGCTCGACGCGCTCACCGAGGCGTTGTCCGGCCACCGCGTGGACGCCGCGTACGAGGCCGAGTACCGCGCGGGCAAGGAGCGCTGGGAGCAGGTCGTGGACGCCGCCTACCGGGCGGCCGACGAGAACGAGGCTCCCACCCAGACGCAGGTGCTCGGCGCCCTGGACGCCGTCGTCGGCGACGACGACGTGGTCATCAACGCCGCCGGGTCGCTCCCCGGCGATCTGCACAAGCTGTGGCGCGCCCGCTCACCGCGCCAGTACCACCTCGAGTACGGCTACTCCTGCATGGGCTACGAGATCCCGGCCGGCATCGGCGTACAGCAGGCGGCCCCCGCGACGCCCGTGTGGTCCCTGGTCGGCGACGGCACGTACCTGATGATGCCGACCGAGATCGTCACGGCGGTCCAGGAGGGCCTGCCGGTCAACCTGGTCCTCATCCAGAACCACGGCTACGCCTCCATCGGCGGCCTGTCCGAGGAGACCGGCGGTGAGCGGTTCGGAACCGCCTACCGTTACCGGGAGGCCGACGGCACCTTCACCGGCGCGCCCCTGCCCGTCGACCTCGCCGCCAACGCGGCCAGCCTCGGCATGGACGTCATCCGCGCCAAGACCGTACGTGAACTGCGCGACGCCCTGGCCCGTGCCCGCGCGTCGAACCGCCCGACCTGCGTCTACGTCGAGACGGACCCCACGCCCACCGCCCCCGCGGCCCAGGCCTGGTGGGACGTGCCGGTCGCCGAGGTCGCCTCCCGCGAGGCCGCCACCAGGGCCCGCGAGACCTACGACCGCAACGTCCAGGGGCGCCGCCGGCACCTCTGATCCTCCCGCTTGAACCCTCGATGAACCCCCTTGAACCCCCTTGAACCTGCTGATTCCCTCAGCTCACGAAAAAAAGGATCCGCCCGTCATGAAGACCATCAACCACTGGATCGGGGGCAAGGCCGTCGATGGCGCCTCCGGTCGCTTCGGCCCCGTGTACAACCCGGCCACGGGCGCCCAGGAAAAGCAGGTCGCCTTCGCCACCGTGGACGAGGTGGACGCCGCCGTCGCCACCGCCCAGGCCGCCTTCGAGACCTGGGGCACCGCCTCGCTCGCCAGGCGCACGGCCGTTCTCTTCAAGTACCGCGAGCTGCTCGACGCCCACCGCGACGAGATCGCCGAACTGATCACCGCCGAGCACGGCAAGGTGCACTCCGACGCGCTCGGCGAGGTTGCCCGCGGTATGGAGATCGTCGAACTCGCCTGCTCCATCCCGCAGTTGCTCAAGGGCGAGTTGTCCACGCAGGTCTCCACCCGCGTCGACGTGGCCGCGATCCGCCAGCCGCTCGGCGTCGTCGCGGGCATCACCCCGTTCAACTTCCCGGCCATGGTGCCGATGTGGATGTTCCCGATCGCCATCGCCTGCGGCAACACCTTCGTGCTCAAGCCGAGCGAGAAGGACCCCTCCGCCTCGTACCGGCTGGCGGAGCTGGCCACCGAGGCGGGACTGCCGGACGGCGTGCTGAACGTCGTGCAGGGTGACAAGGTCGCCGTGGACCGTCTCCTTGAGCATCCGGACATCACCGCCGTCTCCTTCGTCGGCTCCACCCCGATCGCCAAGTACATCCAGCTGAAGGGCATCGAGCACGGCAAGCGCGTCCAGGCACTCGGCGGCGCCAAGAACCACATGCTCGTCCTGCCCGACGCCGACCTGGACTACGCCGCCGACCAGGCCATCAACGCCGCGTACGGCTCGGCAGGCGAGCGCTGCATGGCCGTGTCGGTCGTCGTCGCGGTCGGCGACACCGGCGATGAGCTGGTCGGCAAGATCGCCGAGCGGGCCAAGGGCCTGAAGATCGGCCCCGGCAACGACGCGGCCAGCGAGATGGGTCCGCTGATCACCCGCGAGCACCGCGACAAGGTGGCCTCCTACGTGGACAGCGCCCGCGCCCAGGGAGCCGAGGTCGTCGTCGACGGCACCGGGTACACGGTCGAGGGCCACGAGGACGGCTTCTTCCTCGGCGTCTCGCTCCTCGACAAGGTGCCGGTCACCGCTGACGCGTACCGGGACGAGATCTTCGGCCCCGTGCTGTGCGTGGTCCGTACCGAGACCTACGACGACGCCATCGCGCTGATCAACCGCTCCCGCTGGGGCAACGGCACCGCGATCTTCACGCGGGACGGCGGCGCGGCCCGCCGCTTCCAGCTCGAAGTCCAAGCCGGCATGGTCGGCGTGAACGTCCCGATCCCGGTCCCCGTCGGGTACCACTCCTTCGGCGGCTGGAAGGACTCCCTCTTCGGCGACCACCACATCTACGGCAACGACGGCATCGCCTTCTACACCCAGGGAAAGGTGATCACCACGCGCTGGCCCGACCCGGCCGACGGCGGCATCAACCTCGGCTTCCCCAGCCACTCTTGAGACACCTCGTCCGCACCACGCGAGTCGTCCACAGCACGCGAAGGGAGGGGCTCCTGTGACAGCGCACGGCCAGGCGGCCCGTGCCGCGAACGCCTCCGCGTTCGACGGCATCCAGTTCGCGCTGGACCGGGGCAGCCCGATCCCGCTCTACTACCAGTTCGCCCAGCAGCTGGAGTCCGCGATCGAGCACGGCGCGCTCGCGCCCGGCAATCTGCTGGGCAACGAGCTGGACATCGCCGCGCGGCTGGGCCTGTCCCGGCCGACCGTCCGGCAGGCGATCCAGTCCCTGGTGGACAAGGGACTGCTGGTGCGCCGGCGCGGCGTCGGAACCCAGGTGGTGCACAGCCAGGTCAAGCGTCCGCTGGAGCTGAGCAGCCTCTACGACGACCTGGCGGACACCGGGCAGAGCCCGGCCACCCGGGTCCTGCGCAACGAGGTCCAGCGGGCCTCGGCGGACGTCGCCGCCACCCTAGGCATCCCCGAGGGCGGCGACGTCATGGTGCTCGAGCGGCTGCGCCTGACGCATGGCGAACCCGTGGCGTACCTGTGCAACTACCTGCCCGCCTCACTGCTCGACCTGGACACGGCCCGCCTGGAGGCGACCGGCCTCTACCGGATGATGCGGGCCGCCGGCATCACCCTGCACAGCGCCCGCCAGACCGTCGGCGCCCGCTCCGCCACCTCCGAGGAGGGCGAGCTGCTGGAGGAGCCGGCAGGAGCCGCGCTGCTCACCATGCGGCGCACCGCATACGACGACACAGGGCGAGCGGTCGAGTACGGCACCCACGTCTACCGCGCCACCCGCTACGCCTTCGATTTCCAGCTCCTCGTACGCCCCTGAAGCGAGGCCGCTCGGGGGCGCCCCTGAACGGCGCTGCCCAGGTTGCTCGGGGCGGTCGGGTCCGGTGCGGCGGCTCTTCGACGCGCGCGGTGGCGGCTCGCTGGCTAGCGTGAAAAGTCGGAGCAGTCTTCTCGGATCAAGCCTTCTCAGACGAAGGAGTCGGAGCCATGGCCGCAGAACCCGAGGGAACGCCCTGCTGGGCCGACGCGATGTTCGCCGATCTCGAGGGCGCGAAGAGCTTCTACGGTGACGTGCTGGGCTGGACGTTCGGTGAGGCGTCGACGGAGTACGGCAACTACACGCAGGCGTATGCGAACGGCAAGGCGGTGGCCGCCGTCGTCCCGCCGATGCCCGGGGCGGAGGACCAGTCGGCCTGGTGCCTGTACCTCGCCTCTCCGGACGTCAACGCCACCGCCGCCAAGGTCCGCGACCATGGCGGTGAGGTACTGATGGGGCCGATGCAGGTCGGCGACTTCGGCTCCATGCTGCTTGCCCGGGACCCGAGCGGTGTCGTCTTCGGCGTCTGGCAGGCCGGCGTCCACGAGGGCTTCGAGGCGAAGGCCGTGCCCGGCGCGTACTGCTGGGCGGAGGTCTTCACCCGGGAGCCCGAGAAGTCGGACGCCTTCTTCCCGGCCGTCTTCCCGTACCGCGCGCAGCAGATGGAAGACGAGACGATGGATTTCAGGGTCTTCAACCTCGGCGAGCAATCCGTCCTCGGCCGGATGAAGATGACGGACGACTTCCCGCCCGAGGTGCCGCCCTACATCAACGTGTACTTCACCGTCGAGGACTGCGACGCGGCGGTGGCGAAGGCGACCGAGCGCGGCGGGGTGCTGCGGTTCGGTCCGATGGACACCCCCTTCGGCCGCTTCGCGGCACTGAGTGACCCGCAGGGCGCCTCGTTCTCTGTCATCGACATGACCACGACCAAGGGCGACATGCCCAAGATGACCGACGTGTCCTGACCGGGCCGTCCTCCCCGCCATGGCCCCGCGCCCGTCACGCTGACGCTGACGTGGGCGCGGGGCCGCAGCCTGCCTCGGCTGCGCCGGCGTCACTCAGCAGATGTTCTGACGGCTGTCGACCAGCCGGTTGTTGCGGAAAGTGGTGTTCGTGCCACAGGGATTCTCGGTGATCGCGGAGTTGGTCACCGTGAGGTTCTGAACGGTGATGTTGTCGTTGTTCGCGAACTCCGAGCGGGCGGCGAGCCGGATCTCCCCTCCGCCGGTGACGCTGCCGCTCTGGGCGGCGACGTTCACGTTGTAGCAGTTCTCGATCAGGATCGAGTTGTTGCCGGTGTTGGAGAGGGTGACCCGGTCGATGACGGCGCCGCCGCTCTCGGAGACACAGAAGACCCCGCGTCCGCCGCCGCGTGCGATGACCTCGCCCACCCGGATGTTGGTCGGATAGCCGCTGCCGACCCGGCCGTTGCGGTTGGCCATACGAAAGGCCGCGTAGCCGGTGCCGGCGCCCGCGTTGTTCGCGTCCACCTTGGTGACGGTGGCATTGATGGTCTGGTTCAGCAGCAGCCCGGACTCGCCGACATCGCGGGCCGTCACCGTGCCGATGGTGAGGCCGTCGACTCCGTACGTCTCCACCGCGTGGCTGCTCGCCCCGGACACGTAGACATTGTCGATCCGGACGTTCTTGGTCCACTGGCTGGTGTTGCCGCGGTTGTCGATCCGTACGCCGAGACCGCGCGACAGCCGCATGTCGATCTGGCCGAGGACCACGTTCTGCACGTTGCGCATGAAGACGCCGTACAGCGGGGTGCCGGTGAGCTTCAGATGCTGGACCTCGATGTCCCGTACGCCGCGTGCGTAGACCGGGGCCTGGTCGCCGGAGCCTGAGCCGGTGACGTTGATGGTGTCGCAGACGTCGAGGACGGTGTAGCTCGGCAGGGAGACCCTGGACCCGGCGCTGATGGAGCCCGAGCCACGCACGACGACCCGTTCCTTCGAAGTCCGGCCCGCCGTAAGGCTGTTCACCGCGGCCTGCATCGCGGCGCGCATGTCGGAGCCGGTGTAGACGACGCTGCTGCCCCGGCGGGCGGTCCAGGTGCTGCCGTTCAGTACGGCCTCGGCCTGGTACGAGCCGTCGCCACAGGCCGCTGCCGCGGACGCGGTGGTGGCGGCGGCCTGTTGGGGCGCGGCGGCCGCTTTCGGCGCCGCGTCGGCGGGGGCCGTCAGCGTGGCGGCCCCGGCGAGCAGGGCGGTGGCACAGGCAGCGGTGGCGCAGGCGGCGGTGACCCTGGTGCGCCTCTTGTGGGTGCCTAAGGTCATGCCTCTGAAGTGAGTTGCGGCTCTGCGTCCCATCTCGGCTTCTCCTGTCAGTGGGGGGTGGGCGCGCCTGACGACCCGTCCTGCGGCGCTCCGGTCCCGTGTCGAATGCGATTCGATCGAGCGTGAATTGAATCGATTCACCGCGGGAGGTGCGTGACCGGGGAGGACTCGGCTCGGGGTGTTACCGGCGCGCTACGGAGGTCAATCGATAGCAAGCGCTTTCTCGTGCGGGTGGTGAGTGTGGCAACGGCGCCGCGTGGCGTCAAGGGTCCGGTGCGTCGTCCCGCCGTCGTGCGGCGGGCGGTCACCCCGATGGCATCGTCGTGGCGGGTGGCTGGATCTCCAGGACGGTCGCCACACCGGCGCCGGTGGGCGAGCGGTGCCCGATGTCCCACATCGGCCGCAGAACACCGGCGCCGGGCAGTGGGCCCTTGCGACGGCCCTCCGAGGCCGGGCGGAGGGCCAGGCCCGCCCGGATCATCCCGTGGCGGGCCTCGTGGCACCGCCAACGGCACCAAGCAGCGCTCCGCTCCAGCCGCAGCCGCTCGGCGGCTTCGGCGAGCGTTTCCCAGAAGGCCACCGGCAGCGGACGGCCGTCCCCGAGCTCCCCGAGCTCCCCGAGCTCCTCCAGCAAACCGAGGGCGATCTCCCACTCGTCGTCGACGAGGTACTCCCATACGTCGTCCACCGTGATGGCGTTCGCCGTGCCGCCGATGCGGGAGCCAGGGCCAACAGGGAAGCCGCTTCCAGTAGTTCGGGGACGTTCATGCGGTGATTGTCGAACATGGTCCGCTGCCGTGTGCCTGTGGCGGTCCCGCCGCGCAGGAGAAGCGGCGTCCAGCGTGCCAGGACGCGGTGATCGGGTCGGCCGGAGGGCCTCGCGGGCCGGCCGGGCGGTCTCGTTTGGTGTCTGGGACGGCGGGTACTCCGGATGGGCCCGTCAGGGCGATCAACACAGGAGCTGCCAGCATGAACGATAAGCGGATGGAGGAGCCGGGCACGAACACGAAGGTGCCGCGGGACCTCCCCGAGCCGCCGTACGAAGCCGAGCGGGAGGACGCACTCGTCGAGGTTCCGACCGATGAGGAAGCGCCTCCGGAGGTCTACCCGGACCCCGACGAAGCCGGCTCCGGGCGGCGTCGCGGTGACGAGAGCGACGACTCCGATCAGGGCGGACCCCCCGCCGAGGAACCCCTCGCCGAGGAACCCGTCCCTCAGGAACAGCCCGACTGACAGCGGACCCGACACAGGGGAGAGGCGACGCAGCCGGGGAGAGGCAAGGCACAGGATGGGTGACGCACTGGAACAACTGACACGATCCGGGGTGGCGGTCTGGCTCGACGATCTGGGCCGGCAGCGACTGACCGGCGGTGGCCTCGCGGACCTGGCCCGCCACCGGCATGTGACGGGAGTGACCAGCAATCCCACCACCTTCACCAACGCCGTCGCGAACACCGACGCCTACGCCGGTCAGCTGACCGATCTGGCGTTGCGCCGCGTCGGCGTGGAATCGGCACAGCGCGAGCTGAACTGCTTCGACGTGCGATGGGCCTGCGATGTGCTCCGCCCCGCCTACGAGGACAGTGACGGTGTCGACGGCCGGGTGTCGATCGAGGTCGCCCCCGGCCTGGCGTACGACAGCGAACGGACCGTCGCCGAAGCGCGGGCGCTGTGGTGGCTGGTGGACCGGCCGAACCTCTTCGTCAAGATCCCGGCGACCCGGCAGGGGCTCCCGGCGATCAGTACCTGTCTGGCCGAGGGCATCAGCATCAACGTCACCCTGATGTTCTCGCTCGAGCGGTACCGGCAGGTTCAGGACGCGTTCCTGACCGGCATGGCGGGCGCCCGCGACGCGGGACACGACCTCTCCCGGATCGGCTCGGTGGCGTCCATCTTCGTCTCCCGTATCGACACGGAGGTGGACCAGCGCCTCGACAAGATCGCAGACGAGGCGGCGCGACGGCTGCGCGGCAGCGCCGCCGTGGCCAACGCGCGGTCGGCCCACCGCCTCTACGAGCAGATGGTCGGCGAGGAGCGATGGACCTCTCTGGCCGACGCGGGAGCGCGCCCTCAGCGCCTGCTGTGGGCCTCCACCGGCGTGAAGGACCCGAGCTACGACGACACCCGCTATGTCGTCGACCTGGTCACCGACGGCGTCGTCTGCACCATGCCCGAGACGACCTTGCACGCGGTCGCCGACCACGGCCGCATCCGCGGCGACACCGTGCGCGAGCACTATGACGAGGCCCAGCGCGTCCTCGACTCCCTGCGAGAGGTGGGCGTCGACTACGACGACGTCATGGCCGTTCTGGAGAAGGAGGGCGTCGAGAAGTTCAGTGCCAGCTGGGAGCACCTCGGCGAGATCCTTGCCGACCAACTCAAAACCGGCGGCGCGAGTTCTGGGCGGGCTTGACCCGGCGGGCGCGGGCCCTCGGTCGAACGGGTCGCGACTGGTGCGTTCAACGCCGTGACCTGGGTACTCGGGTGCACCGCGAGGGGTAGCAGACGCAGTCGGCTCCATGATCGAGTCGGCTGCGTCATGTGTGCTCGCGCTCTCTCGGGGTACTGCGGCGCGCATGACCGATATCGAGCTCAAGAGCGCCGCATTCAGAGATCATGACGTGATTCCGCGCCGTCACGCGAAGACGGGGGAGAACATCTCTCCGCCTCTGAGCTGGTCCGGAGTCCCCGAAGAGGCAGCGGAGCTGGCTCTTGTGTGTGAAGATCCGGACGCGCCGTCGGGAACGTTCGTCCACTGGCTGGTGACCGGCATCGATCCGCACAGCGAGGGTCTGGACGCCGACGAGCAGCCCTCGGGCAGTCAGCCGCACCGGAACGGCTTCGGGGAGCGGGGGTGGGGCGGGCCGCAGCCGCCGGTCGGCGATGACGCGCACCGCTACTACTTCCGGTTGTACGCCCTTCCCGCTCCCGTGTCGCTGCCGGACGACGCCACGGCCGACGACGTGCACAGTGTGCTCGACCGGCAGCAACTGGCCAGCGGCACGCTGGTGGGGCTCTACCAGCGCTGACGTCGTCCGCCTCCGCTGCGAGGCAGGACCTTCCGCACGCCTGACAGGGACTTGCTCAGCCCGCACGCCTCACGGGGACTTGCTCAGCACCTCGAGCACCTCGCCGTCCGTCACCTGGTCGAACTCGTGGTACCAGAGCCCGACCGCCATGAACGCCGCGGGCTCGTGCAGGCAGACGACGTCGTCCGCTTCCGCCCGCACCAGACGGCTCGCCTCCGGTGAGCAGACCGGGACCGCGAGGGTGACATTGGCGGGATCGCGCAGGCGTACGGAGCGCAGTGCGGCCAGGGCGGTGGCTCCGGTGGCCACGCCGTCGTCCACCACGACAGCCGTCCGGCCGGTCAGGTCGGGAACGGCCCGGCCCTTGCGATAGAGCTGTTCGCGCCGGTGCAGCTCAATCCGCTCCAGCTCGACTATGGGCTCAAGAGACGCCTTGCTCAGGCCGAGGCGGTCCAGCGCCCGCTCGTCGTAGAGCGGCGGGTCGTCCCCGACGATCGCGCCGACGCCGAGCTCCGGCTGGAAGGGAGCCCCGATCTTGCGGGCGACCAGCACATCCAGCGGCGCGTCGAGGGCGCGCGCGACCTCGTCGGCCACGATGACGCCGCCGCGAGGCAGTGCGAGCACGACCGGGTCGGACAGGGCTCCCTTCTCCTGCCGCGCCCGGAGCCGTTCCGCCAGGGCCGCGCCGGCCTGCCGTCGGTCATGGAAGCGCATGAAGACCACTCCTTCCGCCCCCTCGTGTGCCGAGTGCCGGACGCTGCGGGAGGCAGGCGGACGCGGGCTACCGGCGTGGGTGCACGCTGCTGGTGAACCACCGTGCGGCCGCCGCCGCGACCTCGTCCAGGGCACCGGGTTCCTCGAAGAGATGCGTCGCGTGCGGGATCACCCGCAGCTCGTGCGGGGCTTGCAGCCGACTGGCCGCGTCCCGGTTCAGCTGCAGGACGACCTCGTCGCGCCCTCCCACCAACAGGAGCACGGGCGCGCGTACGCGGGCGAGGACCTGGTCGGGGGCCAGGTCGGGACGGCCACCGCGGCAGACCACGGCCCGCACGTCCTGAGGGCGTTCGGCGGCGGTCGCCAGCGCGGCGGCCGCTCCCGTGCTGGCGCCGAACAAACCGATCGGCAGGTGTTCGGTGCGGGCGGCCAGCCAGTCCGCCGAGCCGGTCAGCCGCCGGGTGAGCAGGTCGATGTCGAACCGGTGCCGACCGGTCGCGACGTCCTCGGCCTCCTCCTCGGGGGTCAACAGGTCGATCAGCAGGGTGCCGAGTCCCGCGGTACGGAGCGTGGCGGCGACGGCCTGGTTGCGCGGGCTGTGGCGGGAACTGCCGCTGCCGTGCGCGAAGAGGATGACCGCCGACGCCTGGTCCGGCACCGTCAGATCTCCGGCCAGCGCCGCTTCGCCGGTCTGTACGGTCACGAGCGTGGACAGCATGGAACCTCCCGGCTGCTGTGGATCCGGAAACCGGGCGACCGCCGAGTACCCCCGGGCTCGCCGACCATGCGGCCGGGAGCGTTCACACCCGGCCGAGCGCGATGCGAATGGTGCGGCGTACAGGGGGTACGTGAGGGCGGAGAAAATATGCCCCACTCGGTCACGGTGCGCCACAGGGACGCACGGGTGCTTACCCCCGAAGGGGATGGGGGCGATGATGCAGCATCCGACCTACGACATCCGAGAGCGGACCGTGAACGACAGCACGGTCATCGAACTCTCCGGAGAGCTGGATCTCATGGCCAGCACGGAGCTGGTGGCATGCCTCGACGCCGTGTGCGAGGCGGGCCCCAGCCGGCTGGTGCTCGACCTGCGGCGGGTCACGTTCCTGGACTGCAGCGGCCTCGCGCTCCTGTGCCGCATCCGCAATCGGCTGGCGGGCGGACGAGGCCGGCTGCTCCTCGTCCTCGACGACTCGCGCCACAGACGCCTGCTCCGACTGACCGGGCTCTCGTACACCTTCGACATCGTCACGGACCTGCCGACCGCCCTCACCAGGACCTCTCCGCCCGGACGGACCGATACGGGCGCGGACGGCATCACCTGAAGGGCGCTCCGCCCGAAGGACGCTCAGCCTGAGCCGGTCCCGTGCCGGCCCCGTGTCGGCTCCCGCTTATGCCCCGGTGTCTTCGGCCCGGGCAAGCGGCAGCAGCGTACGGATGTCCGTGGGCAGAACGCTCGCCAGTTTCTCCATCTCCTCGGGCGCCACCGCCGCGTCCAGGACCTCGAGGACCGCGGCCGCCTGCCGCAGTGCGACATCCTCGGGCACGCCGGCGCGCCAGGCGATCCTGCCCGCGAACGCGGTGAGGTCGAAGCGCTCGCCGGTACCGCGCCGCCGTTCGTCCTCGGAGGGCCCGGCGGCTTTCTCCCGCATGGACTCGGCCAGGTCCGAGGGGAGCTGTGCGGCCAGGTGATCGGCCAGCCCCTCGGGGATGCGCTCGGCCAGCGTCGACAACACCGCCCGCGCCGTGTGTTCGGCGGCGCCCCGGTCGGGCAGCTGAGCCTGTGCCTGGACCTTTCCGATCAGCTCGTCGTGCCGCATGGTTCCCGACTCCTTCTGATACGCGGTGCACGGTGCACGTGTTCCTGCGGCTCGTGAGACGGACACGTACACCATGCGAGCACCATGCGAGTTTCCCTGGAGCGAGCGAATACACGGCCCCCTGCTGCCCCGGCCGTTCGTCTCAGCTCTCGCGTCGCAGGAGGAAGGACAGCAGCGCACGCAGCCCGTCGGCCGCGGCCTGCTCCAGCGGGACGCTGTCGAGGCAGGCGTCCACGGCGGCGATGTGGCGGTGCGCCTCGGCCAGGGCCGCGGCGCGGCCGCCGGCCTCCTCGATCAGGACGGCGGCCCGTCGGACGACGGTGTCGTCGAGGGGTTCGGGGGAGTCCAGGAGGAGGGCGAGACGCTGGGTGTCCGGAGCGGCGAGAGCGGCCAGGACCGGGAACGTCTTCTTGCGCCGGCGCAGGTCCGCGTGGACCGGCTTGCCCGTGAGGGCGGGGTCGCCCCAGACGCCCAGGATGTCGTCGATCACCTGGAAGGCCACGCCGAGGTGGCGTCCGGCACGGTCCAGGGCGGTGATCGTCGCCGGCTGGGCACCGGCGAGTACGGCACCCAGTGCGGCCGCGCACCCGAGGAGCGCGCCGGTCTTGTGCTCGGCCATCGCCCGGTACTCGTCCGGGCGGACCGCGTCCGGGCCGGTCCAGGAGCGGGACTCGAAGAGCAGGTCGTCGGCCTGACCGCGTACGAGGTCGTTGAGGGCCGTGGACATGTGGCGTACCGCCGCCGGGACCTGGCCGCCCGGCGCGTCGGCCAGCGTCTCCACGGCCAGCGCGAAGAGCGCGTCGCCCGCGAGGACGGCCGGACCCGTGCCATACGCCTTCCACACGGTGGGACGGCGGCGCCGGGTCGGATCGCCGTCCATGATGTCGTCGTGCAGGAGTGAGAAGGTGTGTACCAGCTCCACCGCGACGGCCGCGGCGACTCCGGATCGTACGGGCGCCCCGGACGCCTCCGCGCCCAGGACGGCCAGCGCCTGCCGCAGCCCCTTGCCGCCGGCCGCGGCAGCGGGCGCGCCGCCGACCTCACACCAGCCGAAGGAGTACGCGGCCATCTCGCCGACCCACGGATGCAGGCGCGCGACGGCTTCCTCCAGCGCCGGACGCACCAACTCCCGGCAGTGATCGAGGATATGAGGAGCCGCACCGGCGGGAGAGGACAGGGCGGACGGAAGGACCGAGGACCTCGTCGTCATCGCCCCTCCTCCACGCTCGCGGCGGCTGCCGTCCCGGCCTCCTTGGGCCCGACCCCCACCTCCACTCCGAACTCCGCCTGCGCCCGAGCCACCATCTGCCGCGCGTGCCGAAGTCCGATCCGCTCCAACGTCCTTGCGAGTTCGGCCAGTTCGGCCGCCGTCTCGTCGAGATCGCGGCCCAGGTGTGCGAGGGACTTGGCCAGCCCGAGACGGGACAGCGCCTCCCCGCGCGGCTCGTTCATCGCACGGAACTCCGCCAGCGCCTGCTCGTAGGTGTCCCGCGCCTCCACGTACCGCCCGGCGCGGTACAGGACGTTGCCGCGCATCTTGTGGTTGTACGCCAGCGCGCTCGACAGGTTCATCTCGCGACAGGTGACCTCGGCCTCGGCGAGCAGCCCGAGTGCCCGCTCGGCGTCCCCGTCACGCACGGAGACGATGTCGGCGAGGCCTCGTAGCGCCCAGGCGTGGCCACGGCGGTCGTCGGCCCGCCCGGCGATCTCGGCGGCCTCCTCGAACATCGCGTACGCCGTGTCGTACGAGCCGGTGTTGCGGTGCATCTGCGCGATGCCCTCCAGCGCCCACACGGTGTGCCGGGCCTCGCCGCGCTTGCGTGCCTCGGCCAGGAGCTGTTCGTGCAGCGCGCCGACCGCGGTGTAGTCGCCCTGGATACGGCCGGTCTCCGCCATTCCGGCGAGCGAGTAGCCGCGTACGACGATGTCGCCGCCGCGCTCGCCGAGTTCGGCCGCCAGGCCCAGCAGCCGCCAGGCCAGGGCGAGTGCGCCGCGTTGGCGCGCGAGCGTGCCTCCGCTCCACAGGGCCCATGCCATCGCCGCGTCGTCCTCGGCTTCGCGGGCGGCGCGGTAGCTCGCCTTCCACGCCCGGTCGGCGTCTGCCACCTGCCCGAGCCGCCTGTGTGCCTCGGCGACCGCGAGACCCGACCGCGCCGCCTCGCGCCGCTCTCCGGCCCGCTCGGCCGCACGCAACCGCTCGGTACCGGCGGCCAGCACGTCCACCAGCGACGAGTTCACGGACAGTGTGGTGAGCGCGCCCTGGTACTCCGGGGCGAATGCCTTGCCGTACATGGATGCCTTTCGGTCTGCCGTCTGCTTGCCCGGGGGCACGGCGGACCTATCCGCGTCGCGTATACACGGCGTGTATACGCGGAGTGTATAGTGCGCCGGATGTCCGCCCCGGATCGTCATCCTTGGGGCGGGGGTCACCGGCGCCGCCGCGCCTTCCCGTTGTCGATCAAGACGTCGGCGTCGGCGGCCGGGTTGCTTCTGAGGTGTACATCACAGGCAGGGCAGGGAGGCCCACGCGCCGCGCGGGCCTCGCCGAGCCTTGCTCAGCGGCTTTGCAGGATCCCCCGCACGAACGCCGCCTGGCCGACGTGCTGCAGGTCGTCGGAGACGACGCTGATCAGGCGGACGCCCAGGGTGACGGGAGGGGACCAGCTCTTGTCGACGACGCGGTCCAACTCGTCATCGTCAAGGTCCTGCAGGTAGGAGAGCGTCTGCTCGTGGACCGCGTCGTAGTAGCCCACCAGCAGGTCGCCCGAGTCCACGCGGACCTTGGCGACCTTCTGCGGGGTGTGCCCGTATCCGGTGTCCTTGCGCGGGAGGCCGAGGCCGAAGCGGTCCGCCCAGTCCTGCGACTGCCAGACCTGCTTGCGGCCGGAGGCGTCGGCGACGTGGTCGTCCTGGATGCGGGTGAGATGCCAGACGAGCCAGCTGATCGAGTTGGCCCGGTCGTCGGGGCGGGCGTTGAGATCGTCGGCGGAGAGTCCGTCGACGACGGCGTGGACCTCCTCCTGGATGCGACCGTACGCGTCGACGAGAACATCCTTGGCGTGCATGGGTTCCTCCACGCTCTGCGCGGGCAACTGTCCCTGCCAGTGTTCCCGCGAGTCCCCGCCCGCGCGCGTCAGAACCAGCCCGAGTGCGGCTCTTCACTCAGCTTGAACACGGGCTCGCGGCGCACCGGGTCCGCGGCCGTGGTCAGCTGGACGCGGCCGCCGATGTGGATCGCGATGAGCGGGCCCTGTACTCGCCCGCGCACCGTGAACCCTTCCTCCAGCTCGACGAGGGACACATTGCGCGCGGCGGGAGTGTTGCGCTGGACGGTGGTGGAGTGGCGGATGACGCCCTGGCCCGAGCTGCGTTCCGTACGGAGGTCGCTGCCCGCGCAGACCGGGCAGAGCAGCCGGTGGAACATGGCCGTCCCGCACCAGCGGCAGCGCTGGTAGAACAGCCCCTCTTCGGTCGAGTTCGGGGTGGTCGCCCTCTCCGCGTCGAGCACGCCCGCCGCGATCCCGTTTCCTCGGTGGAACACGATGTCATCTCCCTGCGCTGGGCCGGAATCTGATGTGCGCGAAACTGAAGGTGCGCGGAGCACCGCGCCGTGCACGAGCTCAGCGTATGGCACGCAGTGCCACCCGTAAAGGCACTCGGTACCCTCAATCGAGGGGGCGCCCCAGCGTGGTCTCGATCTCCTGGACCACCCGCCACATCGGCACCCCGCGCCGCGAGACGACCACGACCACGTCCTCCGCCGGAGCCTCGGAGGAGGTGGGGGCGGGGGCGTGGGTGGGTGCGGGAGCCGGAGTGGAGCCGGGGGGAACGACAGTCGGACCGAAGGTCCGCTGCACATGGGCGAGTGCGTGGTCGACCTCCGCGCCCGCGTCGCTCTGGCCGTCCGAGCGAAGCCACGACCGCAGCCCGTTGTTGTGCGCCGCGACCACGGCCGCGGCGATCACGTCGGCCTGCAGCGTCCCGTCGCGCCGCCCCGAGAAGCGTCGGCGCAGATATTCGGCGAGGGCCCGCTCGTACCGCCAGACCACCGAGAGTTCGTACGCGCGCAGCCCCGGGACCTTCCTGGTGAGGCGGTAGCGCTGGACCGAGAACGTCGGGTTCTCCGCGTACATGCGCAGGACGAGGCGTGCCGCGTCGCAGACCCGCGCGACCGGATCGTCCTCGTCGCCGCCCCGGCCCAGGAACTCGGTCATGTCGGCCAGACAGCGCTCGTGGTCCGGGAAGACCACGTCCTCCTTCGACGGGAAGTACCGGAAGAAGGACCGCCTCCCGACACCGGCGAGCGACACGATGTCGTCGACAGTGGTCTGCTCGTACCCCCGCTCCAGGAACAACTGGAACGCCGCCGCGACGAGAGCGTCCCGCATCGGCGGCTTCGGAACCGGCGCATCGGCCGCCTGGCCAGGCCGGGATACCTCGCTCATGTGGGGAACCTAGCATCGAGTGACACGAAATGGCACTCAGTGTGCTCTTCCGGGGGAACTGAGTGCCATGGGGCTGCGGTCGGGCGGGAGGATGGGGGAGAGGGGCGAGGGAGGGGACTCCGTGGGCAACCAGTAGGGTCCGGCTCTGTGTCCGCCGGTGGGGCGGGAGTTGGCGTGAAATCGGTGTGACGGGGGTCGGAAACGGTGCGGCGATGGATCAAGGTGTCGGTGACGGCTGCGGTGGTCCTGGGAGTGGCGGGCTATGTGGCCGAGCCGTACGCGCGGGACTGGATGCTGGCCGGGAGCGCCTGCGACGGGGCGCTGCCCCGGGACGTCGTGGACCGGCTCATGCCCGAGGACGCGCATCTCGACAGCGAGGAGTCCCGGCAGAGCGACGGGCTCGGCTCCTATGGGTGCGACCTCACCATCGAGGGCGACGAGATCCAGAACTCGCGGCTCATCGAGATGGAGGCCTACACCCGACGCGACGACCAGGACCGTGAGTTCTTCGGCGCCTTCCCGGAGGAGGGTTTCTCTCGGCAGGGGGTTCTGCCCGACGGGCTCCCCGGGTTCATCGACGATTACCGCGCCATCAACCTCCTGCTGCCCTGCCCGGACCTCGGCGAGGACGCCGAAGGCCGGCAGCGCAAGCTTCTGGTGCGCACGTGGATGGGCACGGACACATTGAGCGGGGTGCCTGGCGCCGCGTACGAGGCGGCCATCGCGCTCACCAACTCGGCTTCCGAACGGCTGGGTTGTGGCGCCGAGCCGCTCAAGGCCCCGAAGGGAGGCGCTGTGCCCGCCGACCCGGAGGACGACCCGAAGACCCTGTCCACGGCGGAGGCCAAGGGCACAGCCTGCGGGTGGGTGGCCGAGGCCGGGCTGCCGAAGGGCGTGGACTGGCGGGTCGATGTCGGAATGAACAACGCGGCACCCACGGGGCGTTGCGACGTCTCCAGCGGGGACAGGGAGTCCGGTTCGGAGAAGTCGCTGGCGTTCGTGGCGTGGTACGGCGACTGGAGCAGCCGCCTCAACTTCGAGGGCGGCAACGGCGAGTTCCGGTCCATGACGGCCACCGCACGTTGCGACGGCGAGGCCGCCAACTACGCGCTCGGCGGGTCCGAGGACATCCCCGGTGTCGGCAAAGCGGACCAGCAGCGGTTGCTCAAGCGGTTCGCGCAGGATCAGGTGAACCGGCGCGGCTGCTCCGATCTGCGGTTCCATTTCTGAGGGGGCGCCGGCCCGGACCCGTCACATCAGCCACAGCGCGCGTACGTACCCGTCCTCCAGCAACTGCCGCATCGCCGTGGCGCGTTCGTCCGGCACGTTCCGCTCCTTCGCCCACCCGGCGAGAACCGTGGCCAGCTGGTGCCGTCCGTCCATCAGGTCGCCGCGTACGGGTCCGGCCACCGGCCGGTCCGCGATGTCGCCCATAGGCGGGCGCGTGCCGAGCTGCCTCGGCGCGGGACGGTACGTGCCGCGCGTGTGCGCGCGTACGGCCTTGTCGAAGGCGGCGAGGTCGGAGATCGTGCCGTCTCGCGCGTACCGGGCGCGGTACTTCATGAGGTTGCCGATACGGCCGGACAGGTCCTCGAGGTCGTTGTCGGGCCAGTCCTGGTCGGTCGACGGGAAGCGTTTGTCGGTCGAACCGCGGAAGTCGGGGTTGCCGCCCTCGTCGGTCAGCCGCTCCAGGTAGTGCGCGAACCAGGCGCGCTCGGCGTCGTAGAGGATCGCGAACGCCTCGGGGTCCTTGGCCAGTTCGGAGACCAGGATCTCGATGTCCGGGTCGGCCTCCGTGAGGCTGTCGCCGTATCCGAAGGTCACGTGTGCTTCGCGGGGCGCAAGGAAGCGACCGAGCCACACGTAGCCCTCTTCGTCGGGCTGGGCCCCCTCGGCGGGTACCGCGGGGCCGGTCACCTGGTCGTCGTAAATCCTGTCGTCGCGGCCCGCGTCCACCACGTACTCGGCCAACATCCGTGCCACGCCCGGCGCCAGCCCGTCGGGGAGTTCGACTCCGTGGAGTGCGGCGGCCACCGCGTAGGCGCTTCGTGCCTGCGCCATGGTGTGCGGCTCACCCGGTCCTGCGGCGCGGGTGGCGGCGTTCACAACGCGGCCGAGAGCGCGCGCGCCGTCTCCGCACACCTCCTCGTGCGCCAGCAGTTTCCTGGTGGAGCCGAAGCGCTTGAGATCCTCGCCCGGATCGAGCGCCTCGGTGGCGGCCGCCGGATCGTCGGCGAGTGCCCGCTTCGAGGCGGGCAGCTGCCAACAGGGCTTGTCCCCACCGGAGTAGGCGAGGGCGAGGGGGACGGACACCCCGGCGACGAGCAGCAACGCGACCGCGCAGACGACGAGTCGCCGGTGCCGCTTCAGCGGGCCGAAACGGCCACCGTGTCCAGCGGGCCGCTCGTCGACTGTGTCTGCGGGGTGCTCGGCGACTTCATCCGCTTGATCCGCGTCATCCGCTTGATCCGCGTCATCCGCTTCATCCGCGGGCAGCTCGTCGAGTCCGTCCTCGGGCCGGTCGACGTCACGGTCGTCACCGGTGTCACTCCTGCTTCCCCCATCACGCATCCCGGCAGACTAACGATTGCCGAGGGCGGTGAACCCGCCGGGGCCGCACATGATCGGCTCAGTTGCCGTGCCGCCCGCTTCCGCTGTCCACCAGGGCCTGGGAGACGACGCGTACACCCCGGGCGATGTGGTTCAACTGCGTGAGTTCCGCGGCGTACAGCTTGATCGTGTGCTCGATGACGGACTCGGGAAGCCCGAGGGCGGGCAGTTCGGCCCGCGCGCTGTGCAGGGCGGTACGAACGACCCGAATCTCCTGCTGGAGCTGTATCTGCGCGTGGCGGGCGAGCAGGATCGGCTGACGGATCAGCAGCGGGTAGCTGCCGTAGCGGTCCGGCACCAGTTCACGCAGCCACTTGGACGCCGAACGTTCCCAGTCCCGAGTACCGGGCGTCTTGACCTGGCAGGGCCAGTCCGTGCTGATCGCTGAGTACGTCAGGGACATCGTCATCGCTTCCCGAGGTGGCCGGCCGGCCGGTCGTCAGATTCTTGGCGGCCCCGGCTAGGGGATGACCGGGACCGCCGACGGGCGTGCGCGAGCGGTGCCCGTTCAGTGCGCCCGGGGCCGATGCGAGAAGGGAGCGCCTTTCCCGGGCTGATCAGGAACCCATCTCCCGATCAGCGAGAAGTATTCATATATACCGTCGGGTACGCAAGGGAATGAAAAAATTCATGTGAAACCCTCTTGAATCGTGCCTTGCGAGGGGCGAGCGCACCTTCTTGTGAACCCCGGTCCCGGGGAAAGGGGTCTCAGTCCTTGAGGAAGAACGCGTGTTGTTCGGCGACTTGTTCGTAGTCGTCCAGGCGGGCCTGCGTGCGCTCGGGATCCGCGTCGGTCATGGCCTGGAGGAGGGCCGCGGACATCACGACGGGCGCGGCATAGGAGTCGAAGACCAGGCGCGAGCCGGTGCCGGAGGCGAAGACCACGTCGGCCTCGTCGGCCAGCGGCCCGAGCGCCAGGTCGGTGATCAGGGCGACCTTCAGGCCCGCGCGCCGTGCGACCCGCATGGCGGTGAGCGTCTCCTGCGCGTGCCGCGGCATGGTGAAGGCCAGCACCCAGGTTCCGCCCGCCTCGCGTGACTGGAGGAGGGCGTCGTACGCGACACTGCCGCCCCGCGTGACCAGGCGGACGTCGGGGTGGATTCGGCGGGCGGCGTAGGCGAAGTATTCGGCCAGCGAGCAGGAGATCCGCAGGCCGAGCACCGTCAGCGGCGTCGACCGCGACAACGCGCGCCCGATCTCGATCACCTGCGCCGGATCGGCGAAGTCGCGCCGCAGGTTCTCCAGGTTGTCGATCTCCGCGTCGACGGCCGCTTGGAGCTCGTTCGGGCGGGCCTCCTCGCTGTCGTCGGAAGTGCTCGCAAGGGCGCTGAGCGCGATCGACTGAAGCCGCTCCCGCAGCGCGGGGTAGCCGCTGAAGCCCACCGCCGTCGCGAAGCGTGTCACCGAGGGCTGGCTCACGCCGACCCGATCCGCGAGATCCGTGATCGACAGGAACGCGGCCTCTGTGATGTGCTCGATCAGGTACTGGGCGATGCGTCGCTGCCCGGGAGAGAGCCGAGGGCCGTCGAACAGCGCTCGCAGTCGTGAGGTGGGAGCGGCCTCCGCCTCGGAGACCGGCTTCCCCGAGGTGATCGCAGACGCCTGTGCGCGTGCCTGCTGCGGCGATGGCACCGGTGCGCCTCCTTCGTCTCCCACAAGGGTTCAACATAGCTCACCCCCCGCGGCCTCCGAGGGACTCGTTTCGGGCGTCGACGCCGGACCGTGATCCGTGCCCGAGCCTCCCCGGAGCGGCGCCGGCCCGCCTCAGGACCGACTGCGATGGCGGACCGGCCGATGGGTCCCCCGGCGGCGGGGGCTGGCATGATCGTACGCATGGCTGAACGCGTAAGCGCCGCGTGTGACGGGGCGTCGAAAGGAAACCCCGGGCCCGCCGGCTGGGCCTGGGTCATCGCCGACGGGACGGGAACTCCCGTCGAGTGGGAGGCCGGGCCGCTCGGCACGGCGACCAACAACGTCGCCGAACTCACCGCACTGGAGCGGCTGTTGACCGCCGTGCCGCCGGACGTGCCGCTGGAGATCCGGATGGACTCCCAGTACGCGATGAAGGCCGTCACGAGCTGGCTGCCCGGGTGGAAGCGCAAAGGCTGGAAGACGGCCGCCGGCAAGCCGGTGGCCAACCAGGAACTCGTCGTACGGATCGACGAGCTGCTGGAGGGCCGCTCGGTGGACTTCCGTTACGTCCCCGCGCATCAGGTCGGCGGCGACCCGCTCAACGACTTCGCCGATCGGGCCGCGAGCCAGGCCGCGTTCGTCCAGGAGGCGGCCGGCAGTGGGCAGGGGTCGCCGGAGCCGCCGCCGTCTCCCGCGGCGAAGAAGGCCTCATCGGGCGGCAAGGCCGCGGCGCCGCGCAAGCGTGCCTCCGGTTCCTCCGCCCGCACGCTCAAGGCCAAGTTCCCCGGCCGCTGCCGCTGCGGCCGTCCGTACGCGGCGGGCACGACGATCGCCAAGAACAACGACGGCTGGGGCCATCCGGAGTGCCGTACTGAGGCGTAGGACCCGGCCCGTCCACCCAGGGCCGGGCCCCTCGGGGCCGAGGCCCGGGGTGTCCCGATCCTGCCTGGGATGCGAATCCCCCCACCTGCGGTGACCCTGGACGAGTGGGGGGCGAGCGGATCAGGAGGATGTCCCATGTCCATGATGGACAAGATCAAGAACATGCTGAAGGGCCACGAGGACCGGACGAGCAAGGGGATCGACAAGTCCGGCGACACCGTGGACGACAAGACCCAGGGCCGGTACAGCGGTCGGGTCGACACCGGTCAGGACAGGCTCAAGGACGAGTTCGGCACCGAGGGCAGGGACCGCCCGCCCCAGTCCTGACGGGAGGATGCCGACATCAGAGGGTGCCGCCGACCAGGAGTGACAGGTCGATGAGGCGGTTGGCATAGCCCCACTCGTTGTCGTACCAGCCGACGACCTTGACCTGCGGTCCGACCACGCGGGTGAGTTCCGCGTCGAAGACGCAGGACGCGGGGTCGGTGACGATGTCGGTGCTGACGAGGGGTGCCTCGGTGTAGGAGAGCAGACCCTTGTACGGGCCGGCGGCGGCCTGGGCGTAGGCCTCCTTGACCTCCTCCACGGTCGTGCGGCGGCTGGTCGCGACCGTCAGGTCCGTGACCGAGCCGGTGGGCACCGGCACCCGCAGGGCGAAGGCGTCGAGGCGGCCCTGGAGTTCGGGCAGGACCAGGCCGATGGCCTTGGCGGCGCCGCTGGAAGTGGGGACGACATTGAGGGCCGCGGCGCGGGCTCGGCGCAGGTCCTTGTGCGGGGCGTCCTGGAGGTTCTGGTCCTGGGTGTAGGCATGGACGGTGGTCATCATCCCGGAGTCGATGCCGACGGCGTCGTGCAGCACCTTGGCCAGTACGCCGAGGCAGTTGGTGGTGCACGAGGCGTTGGAGATGATCGTGTGCCGCTCCGGGTCGTAGGCGTCCTCGTTCACACCGAGCACGATGGTGATGTCCTCGCCGCTCGCCGGCGCGGCGATGATCACCTTCTTCGCGCCGCCGTCGACGTGCGCGCGGGATGTGGCCGCGTCCGTGAAGATGCCGGTCGACTCGATGACCACGTCCACGCCCAGATCGCCCCACGGCAGAGCGGCGGGGTCGCGCTCGGCCAGAACCTTGACGGCGGTGTCTCCGATCCGGATCGCGCCGGGCTCGGCCACGACCTCGCCGGGGAAGCGGCCCAGGATCGAGTCGTAGGCCAGCAGATGGGCCATGGTCGCCACATCGCCGAGGTCGTTGACCGCGACGATCTCCAGGTCCTCATCGCGGGCGGCCGCCGCACGGAAGACGTTGCGGCCGATCCGCCCGAAGCCGTTGATGCCGATACGAACAGTCATGGATCCCTCTCCTTGCGCCGACCAGGTGTGACGCGCCCCGTCGACAGGCTCACGGCCGGCAGGCTCACGACCGGCAGGCGCGGGGTCGCTGACGGGGCGGCTCCATGACACAGCATAAGCAGCTTAAATAAGTGTGCGATATATTTCTGCCGTGAACGACACTCCGAACGCTCCCCACGACGGCTTGGACGCGGACGCCTTCACCATGGCGATCGAGAACTTCAACCGCTTCTACATCCGGCTCCCCACGCTGGAGAAGCTGCCGTTCACGACGCTGTCGGTGCTGGACACCCTCGCGTTCAGGGGCAGCCCGATGCGGCTGACCGACCTGACCAGGACCGAGCAGATCAGCCAGCCCGGCATCACCCAGCTGGTCACCCGGCTCGAGCGGGACGGGCTGGTGGAGCGCCGCCCCGACCCGGAGGACGGGCGTGCCGTCCTCGTCCACATCACCGAGGCCGGCCGGAGGATCGGGCGCTCCCGCCATGACGACCGCACCCGCCATCTGATCCCGCTCATCGCCCAACTCACCCCGGAGGAACGGCAGGTGATCGCCGACGCACTGCCCGCCCTGACCCGCCTCGCGGAACTCGGGCGAGGCGGGTCGTAGGGCAACGGGGAGGTGCGGGCGCGGAGTTACCCGGTCGGGCAGGTGTTCCGGTACTCGCTGATCTGCTGGTTCGGTGCCGGTGCCGGGCAGAGGAACTGCTCGTAGCGCACGTCCTCGTCGACGAACCGCTTGAGCCAGGCGATGCTGTACTTCGCGATCGTCACGTTCGAGGAGATGGCCACCATGTGGTCCGCGCCCCGCAGCTCCAGGTACGCCTTCTCCGGCGTGCCGGTGAGGCTGTCGTAGAAGACCTTCGAGTGCGAAGCGGGCGACGCGATGACGTCGTTCTGGGCACCGATGATCATCGTGGGAACCCTGTCGCCCTGCCAGGTCTTGTCGTTGTTCCACGGCATGAGCGGGATGGCTGCCTTGAGCGAGGGACGCAGCTCCGACGCCTTGAGCGAACCGCCCCCGCCCATCGAATGGCCCATCACCGCCAGGCGGTTGGGGTCGATACGGTTCTTCACGGAGCTGTCTTTGACGAGGAAGTCGAGGGCGTTGACCAACTGGGTCGCCCGGTCGTCGGGCTGGTCGACGAGGGAGTTGGTCTCCAGGGTCAGTACGACGAAACCCTGGGACGCGAGGCGGGGGCCGTACCAGCTGACGACGGCCTCCGGTGACACGAATCCCGGGCTGATGGCCACGGCCCCGAAGGTGCCCTGGCTGGTGTCGGTGGGGTAGTAGACGGTCCCCTTGTTGAAGTTCGGTCCGTCGACCGTCGTCTGGGCCGTGGCGAAGGGGCCCCGCTCAGCGGTGATGGACTGCTCGGTGGGCGCGGGGCCCCGCTGGTAGTCCCCGGGGCCGGCCAGTGCCTCCTGGGGGAGGAGGCTCGCGCCCACGGCCAGGACGGCGGCGCCGGAGAGGAGTCCGATACGTTTCGCGCTACGGGTGCTCGCATGTCTCATGCGACCAGAGCATGCTGACGGGTATTCAGTACCGCTTCTGACTCAACTGCTGAATTCCGTACGAAAGTTTGTCACGGGAGTACGGAACGCCGCGGTGACCTGCTGCGCAGCGCCAGCTGTGCGTCGAACCGGAAGCCGGGGTCGTCGAGCCGGTCGCCGTACAGGGCGGCCAGCTGACGCAGCCGGTTGCGGGCAGTCTGCGGATGGATGCCCAGCACGGTGGCGACTTCGGGGGCCGTACGCCCGGTGGAGGCCAGCAGCGCGTCGAGTGTCTCCGTCAGACGTTCGGCCTTGCCCGGCGGCAGGGCTCGTATCGGCTCAAGTACCTGATCCGCCAGGAGACTTCCGATCGGGGAGCCATGCAGCAGGTGCAGCTCCGAGAGGTGATCCTCGGCGCTGACCCGTCCCAGACGCCACGCCAGCCGGGCGCAGTGCAGCGAAACCCAGGCCTCGGTCGGCGGTACCGCCGGGCCCACCGCCGCACCCGTGCCCTCGAAGACCGTCAACAGCCTGTCGTCGGGCACCACCAGGTGCACCTCACCGCCCCTGCTCACCCGAAGGATGTCCGCGTCGAGTCCGGGCACCTTGCCGGAGGCGGGCAGCAGCACACAACGGATCCGTTCCGGCAGCGGCCAGGCGGCCCTGCGGGCGAGGTCCGGCAGGGGTTCCGCGAGCGGATCGTGGCGGCGCTCCAGCAGCCGTGCCGCGAGCGCACGGCGGCTGCGCAGGACCTCGTCGGTGGCCCCGGCCCGCGCCGCCTCGTAACCCGTTACCGACTCCCCGGCCAGCGCGTGGATGTGCGTCAGCACAGCCTCGCTCAGCGGGACGGCGATGTCCCCCGGCAGCGCCGCGCCCCGCGCCACGTCCGCGTAGCGGCGGCACGCCACACGGGCGCCGATCCGGTACGCGGCCTGCAGCCCGTCCATGCCGCGCCCATTCAGGTACTCCAGCCTGCCCAGCCGTCGGAAGCGCGGGACATAGTGGTGCTGGGGCGCGTCCGGATCCTCGATGAGCTCGGTGAACTGGGCGGCGGCCAGACCGACCGCCTCGGCGAGGTCGCGCGCGACGGCGGAGCCGATCGGCTGCCGGTAGCCGCGTACCTCGTGGCGGATCGCCTGCACCATCTCCGTGGTGAGATCCGGAAGGCGGTCGCGCAGCAGCGGGGCGAGGGCCGGAGGCAGATCGTGCCACGGGCGCCTGGATAAGAACGGCTCGGCAGCTGACACGTGGCAACTCCCTTGCTAGCACGAGAGGGTCAGTCGGCGTGGTCTGGAGTGTAAGGCGCATGACAGTTTCGCCGTGCGCTCGCGCGCGAAATCTGGCGTACGTCACACGGGTCCCGCAGGCTTGTCGGGCCCCACGGGAATCCACGGGAGGCACCTTGACCCTCGCCAATCCACAGGACACCGGGCCCCTCCCGGGCGAGACGCGCCGGATGCTGCTGCGGCAGATCCCGGCCGTCGTCGACGAGATGGAGGAGGCCGTCCGCACCGGTCTGCCGGACTACGCGAACGCCGCCAACGGCACGAACGGCTATTCGGTGCGTCAGATCATCGACCAGACGGTCAGCTGTTTCGTCTCGATCCACGACGTGACCCGGCCCGGCCCCGCCGCCACCGCCGAGATCATCGCCCTGTACGAGCGCATCGGCGCCCAGCACGGCCGCCTCGGCCGCCCCCTCGACGTGCTGAGAGACGCGCTCGACCTGGCAGGGCGGGTGGCGTGCCGCCGGCTCATCGAGGACGCGTACCGGGAGCAGTGGCCGGAGTCCGTACTGGCGACCCTCACCGAGGACGCCTTCGACCTGATCGGTACGGCCATCGCGGCGGCCTCGCGCGGATACGCCGACGAATGCAGCCGCGACCCGCTGGACGTACAGCGGGACCGGCTGCGCGACGCCCTGGTGGCCGATGCCGGCCATGAGCCACGGCCGCTCACCGAGCTGGCCTCGGCCGCCGGGTGGCAGCTGCCCCGAACCCTCGCCGTGCTCGCCCTGCCGGCGGGGGACCATCCGCAGATGCATGTCCTGCCGCCCGAGGTGCTTGCCGACCGGAGCCCCGCCGCCCCGTTCCTCATCCTGCCCGACCCCCGTGATCCCGGCCCGCGTTGGCTCCCGAAGGCCAAGGGGGCGGTGCTCGGGCCCGTGGTGCCCGTCGACCGGGGCGCGGTGTCGCTGCGCTGGGCGCGGCGCGGCCTTGATCTGGTCGAGCGGGGGACGTTGCCGGCCGAAGCGCCGCTGCGCTGCGTCGACCAGGTGGCCGTCCTCTCGGCCTTCCAGTCGGGGGACCTCCTGGAAGCCGCGGCGGCCAACCTGCTCGGACCGCTCCTCGCGCTCCCGCCCCGCCGCCGCACACCGCTTCTCGAAACGCTGCTGGTCTATCTCCGCTGCGGCGACAACGCCGTCCTCACCGCCGAACGACTCCATGTCCATGAGCAGACGGTCCGCTACCGCCTGCGCCAGATCAGCCAGTTGACCGACGGCACCTGTCCCGACCCCGAACTCCATCTGGAGACGATGCTCGTACTCACCTGGCTGCTGTCGCCCGGCATCTGACCAACCCCGGCACCTGTGGATCCCCGGCGCCTGTGGATCCCCGGCACCTGCCGATTCACAGTGGCCTCTATGCCCCGGGTCAGGGCAGTTCGGCACGCCCCTTCGCGCCTCGGTCGAGCAGCCAGCGGACCACGGCGTCGGCATCCATGGCGCGGGCGATGTCGAGCGGGGTCCGGTCGTCGTAGCCGATCCAGTCGAGATCCGCGCCGTGCTCGAGAAGGTATGCGGCGGTGGCCAGTTGGCCGCCGTGGCAGGCGCCCCAGAAGGCACGGGTGACGGCATCGTGGTCCGCCGGTTCGGGGCCTTCGACGAAGACCTTCACCCGGTCCGACAAGCCCAGTGTCGCGGCATCTTGAAGCGTCGTCCGCGCGCCCAGCTCGACGAGCCGGTGCGCCGTCCGCCACTGGCCGAAGCCGCGTGCGTCGGCGAGCGGGGTGCCGCCCCCGATCACGGCGCCCGGGGCTTCGATGTCGGCGCCCGCCTGGAGCAGAGCGTCGAGCACGAGGACGTCGTTGTTGCTCGCCGCCCAGTGCAGTGGGGTCTCGGAATGGGCTCCGTCGAAGCGGGCGTTGGGGTCCGCGCCGGCCGCCACGAGCATGGCAACGACCGCGGGACCGCCCGGGAAGTGACCGGGCCAGTCCGCGACGATGTGCAGCAGGCTCCGGCTCCCTGCCGCGTCACCGTCCTGCTCGACGATGCGCGCGGTGGCCAGTCCGGGATGTTCGGCGAGGCACTGCCGGAGTGTCGGCAGATCACCGGTGCGGATCGCCTCGGTCACCGTGAGGGCCAGCGGATCCTGCGAGTCGAGCGTTTCCATCCCAGATCTCCTGCCCGGCGCCGGACCGTGCGCCCGGAGCCGAGCCTGCCAGAAAACCAGCGTCCGCGGCGCCGGACTCGCGGACGAGCCCGGCGCCGCTCCCTCGCTACCCGGTCACCCCGTTGGTGCAGGCCGCTCCCGGCTCCGGGGTCTGCGCGCCCTGCACGTACTTCGTGAAGAACTGCTCGACCCGCGGATCGGACGCCTTCTCCACGCTGAGCTGGTGGCCCCAGGCCGACAGCGTGATGGCCCCCGACTGGTCGTCGACCGGGCTCATCAGGGTGTAGGGCGTCTTGTCGACCTTGCCGGCGAGACGCTTCACATCCGCGTCCGCCGCCTTCTCGTTGTACGTCACCCACACGGCGCC
Organism: Streptomyces montanus; assembly: GCF_005786655.1. Taxonomy (NCBI): domain Bacteria; kingdom Bacillati; phylum Actinomycetota; class Actinomycetes; order Kitasatosporales; family Streptomycetaceae; genus Streptomyces; species Streptomyces montanus. Next base: position 204,612 of record NZ_VBZC01000005.1, on the reverse strand, counting down.
GTGCTCCAGGGAGTGCACCGCGTTCTCGTTCGGGATCGCCTTCGTGTAGACCGTGCCGTCACAGGTCATCCACGCCTGATGGTGGTCGCCGCCGACCGGCGGGTTCATCGGGTACGACACGCTCTTCGCGACATGGTTCTGGCTCAGCTTCTTCGCGTTCCAGGACTTCTCGCCCTTCACGGGCTTCTTCGCGGCCGCGCTCTGCGCCTCCTCCTTGTCGTTGGCGCTGTCGAGGGCGTACGCGCCGAAGCCGACCAGCCCGGCGACTATGACCGTGCTGATCGTGATCGTGAGGATGCGGTTTCTGCGCTCGCGGGCCCTCTCCGCGCGCCGCATCTCCGCTATGCGCTCCTTGCGCGCCGCGGCGGCCGACTTCTTGCTGGTCTTGCTCATGCGGATACGTTCCTTGTCCCCGCCGCACGGGAACCCCGGGCGGCGGTGGGTGCGGGAATCTCTGATGGACGTCGCCGAACGGACGTCGGTCTAGATCCGCTGCACCTGGAGGACATGGAGATCGGGAGCGCCGCGCGGGGACGGCAGGTCGGGAAGGTGCGCAGTGCCGGCCGGCGGCGGCACGAACGGTGCGCGGGGCAGGACCGCGGGCAGCGGCTGCGCCCCCACGGGGAGCACCGCCCGTGTCTCACGGATCGGCCTGCCGCAGCACCTGTCGTGGTCGTCGACGGGGGAGACCAGCCGCTCCTCGGCCAAGGAGAGGGGGACGGATACGCCGGCCACGGGAGCGGCGGCCCGCTCCCCGTGCTCGTACACCCCTGTCGCAAGGCACATCGCCAGTGTCGCGAGCAGCACACCAAGGGCAGGCCACAGCGCCGCGCTCCATGCGACACGGGGCCCGCTCCGCGGCGTTCGGCTGCTCATCACGGGTGATGTTATGCGGTGCTCGTGACGACGCTTCGCGGGCCCCGTGGCAGGAACGTCACGCCCTGACCTGGATCAGGGCGTGTGTGCCGCTGGTGCGCCAGGACTCGGCGCCCGCGTCCAACCGCGCCACGGTGTCGGGCGTGAGCCCGGTGACGACATCCGACTTGAGCGTGCGCAGGGCGGCCACCGGGCCGGGGAAGTACGCGGTGACATCGGAGAACGGCGTGGTGGCGGGCCAGTGGCGGTCGCCCACGAGGCGACGGTAGTTGAGGTCGCCCTTCATCACGGTGAGGGTGGCGGACGCGAAGTCGTCGCGGAGGTCGGCCGGCATGTGCGCGTAGGGGAGTGGTGCGCAGGAGAACGGGTGGGTACGCGGGATCAGGCGATCGCTCGTAATGGCCTGCCGCAGCCGCTCACCGATGTCCCGCGCGTATCCGGAGGCGGTGGACAGCCGGTCCAGGCAGGAGAGGAAGTCGGCGGTGGTGGCGTCGGAGACGTAGTACGGATACGGCTTGAGGTGCAGGACCACGGAGGTCGCCCGGCGCGTGGTCAGCAGATGGTCGGCGAGTACGAGGTCGGGGAGCAGCTCGGGCCCGGCGTTGTCGGCGACCAGACAGACCTTGCCTGGCTGCTTGCCGGACCGCTCGCCGGCCAGGGTCTCCCAGAGCGCGGCGGAGTCGTCCGTCACCAGTCCCGGTACGCGCTCGCCCAATCCCTCGGCGCCCGCGGACAGTTGGAATCCCAGGTCGGCCCGGTTGCCCCAGAGCGAGGAGTGCAGCAGCGTGCGGTCCCGCTCCTCGACCGGGAGCCGGGGGAGGCGGTCGAGCGCGGTCAGCTCGTCGTCGACCTTGGCGCTCCCGAGTTCGGCGTTCTTGAACGGCGCGAAGGGGTCGACGCCCTGCCAGGGGCCCGGCGTGAAGTAGCGCAGGGCGGCCAGGAGTTTGCGGTAGAAGAAGCTCTCCGCCCACAGGAACGGCACGTCCGGCCAGCGCTGCCCGTAGAAGGGCTCGTCCCGCCATCGCTCCGCGCCCGGTTCGTCCTCGTCCAGCCGCTCGATCTCCCCCTTGGTGATCTCCTCCAGGAGGGCGTCCAGCGCGCGCTGCTGCTCGGGCGGGTACGGCGTGGCCCGCCGTACGCGCTCGATGAGGGCGGGGTGCCGCTCGTCCAGCACGCTCCGGGCGAAGGAGCCGGCCGTACTGACGATGACGGGGGCGCGGTCTTCGGGCACTGGGCTGGGACGCGTCATCCCCCCAGTAAACCGCTCACGCCTCAGCGGTGGCGGCATGGGTGCGGTGGCGGGCGCGTGAGCATGGATGTGCGGCGGCTGTCAGCGTCAGCCCCAGCTCTGCGAGTACTGCTGGCGGTACGCCCTGCGTCCCCGCTCCGAGCGGATCCTGATCGCCACCAGCGCGACCAGGCTTCCCGCGATGACGAACAGTCCCGGCCCGAGGCTCCTGTACTCCGCGACCTTGTCGAACGGCGACGATGCCGTGTCCGTCTGCCCGCCGCCGGGCACCGTCTCTCCCGGGCCCGTGCCGCCCGATGCGGCCGAGGACCCGGCGGGCGGTGCCGCCGCGCCGTTGCCGTCGTCGCCCGCGGAGGGCGTGTCCTTAGCGTCCGATTGGGGATCGGTGGCCAGCTGTACGCCCAGCGTGTCCAGCGCCTTGGTGATCGGCTGGAAGAACGTCGTACCACCGCTGTCGCAGTCCCCGCTGCCTCCGGAGGTGACGCCCAGCGCCCGGCCGTCGGCGAACATGGGGCCGCCGCTGTCGCCGGGTTCGGCGCACACCGTGGTCTCGATCAACCCGCTGACCGTGCCCTGCGGGTAGTTCACCGTCGTGTCGAGGCCGGTCACCTCGCCGGACTGGAGACCCGTGGTGCTCCCGCTGCGGAAGACCTTCTGTCCGACGGCCGGATCGCCCGCCCCGGTGATCCGTACACCCTGGCCGTTGCCGACGTCCACCACGCCGGCTCCGCTGAGCGCGGTGCCGCTGTCGTACTCCACAAGGGAGAAGTCGCTGCCGGGGAACTCACCGGCGACGGTCGTCCCCACCTGCTCTCTGCCCTGTTGGTCCGAGAACCAGGTGGTGCCCGTCGGTCCGCAGTGGCCCGCCGTCAGAATGAAGTTGGACTTTCCGTCGGTCACGTTGAAGCCCGCCGAGCAGCGGCCTGAGCCGGCGAACATCGCGGCGGCGCCGTTCAGCCGGGGCGTGAACGTGCCCTCTATGCGTTCCATGCGTACGGACTTGCCGATGCTCTCGGCGAGCTTGGTCATCCGTGACCACTCGTCGGCGGAGACGGTGCTGTCCGCGCGTACGACGACCTGGTTGGACTTGTAGTCCATCGACCACGAGGTGCCGGCGACGCGGGGTGCGTCGCTGAAGGTGTCTTTGGCGGAGCGGAGGTCGCGCATATTGTGGTCCACCATCTTGGCGCGGGCGCCCGCGCGGCGTACGTCGGCCGCCGCCTCCTCGTCGGTGACCGCGACGACCGGGCGTCCGTCCTCCGCGATCCAGGTGCCCGCCGTGCGGGTGGTGCCCAGCTCGGAGACGAGACCGCGGCCCGTGTCGGCGGCCCGGGTCACCGCGCCGGGGGCGGTCGGCTCGTCCGACGTCTCGCTCGCCATGGCGTGCGACACCATCAGCCCTCCGCAGACCAGCCCGCCGATGGCGGCGAACCGCGCGAACCGCTGAACGTTCCGTCGTGCATGCCTCATCCATGGCTCCCGTGCGACCGTCCTGACATCGCGTCACCAACGCGAGGGCACCAACATGTTGAAAGCCCTCCATCAGTACGTGCCGCCGCGGCGTCCGGTTCACCGGGTCCGCCCGATCTTCGGATTCGGTGCCAACTCGCCTTACCGGAGAGTCCGGAGAGGCCGTAGAGCGACGTCGCTCGGGCCGTTGAACGGTGCCAGCGAACGCACCGTCTTCGGAGTCCGCAGCCTGTCGTTCTCCGCGAACAGCTTGCGCGCCGTGTCGAAGGGGACGTCGTCCACCGACACCAGCGAGGCCTGGTCGTACCGTTCGCGGATCACGTCCGTCATCTCCCGCTCGCGGCCCGCCTCCATGCCCCAGACGTCCCACAGCAGCGTCTCGACCTTGTTCAGCGCGGCGAGGTCGATCCGGATGTCCTGCGCCACGAACCACTCCCCGAACATCGGCCCCTCCTGCGGCGGGTGAAGCCCGAAGGTCTCCGGGGCGGCGTCGCCCGCCCGGATGGCCTGCCACGCCTTGCCCGCGACCAGGAAGCGGTCGCGGGGCACGTCCATCGGGTCGAAGTCCACCTTCCATGTGCCGGAGACCACCGGGTCGGTCAACTGCGGGTCGGCGAGCAGCCAGCCGCGTTCGTCGTCCCAGTACTCGGTCACCGCGTGGTCGCCGTGGAACCCGTCCGAGCCGAAGTAGTCGGCGAACCCGCTCCGCAGGCGCGCGGGTACGCCCGCGTGGCGCAGGAACGAGCAGTGCAGCAGGGCGAAGTCGCGGCAGACGCCGACGAAGCGGTCACCGGCCTCGCGCCGCTCAGTCAGCGGGGCGTCGTTCCGTTCGACGATGATCCGCAGGATGTCGTCGACATAACGCGTCTCGGCGTCGTGATGCAGGCGATCCTGCGGCACGGCGTACCCGAACTGCGGGCCCTCCAGTCGGTGGATCAGCAGGTCGCGTGCCATACGGGCGAGTTGAGCCGGGTCATCCGGCAGGCCGGAGTAGAGCGGGGTGAGGGCGCCGGGATCGGAGAACACGCTCTGTGCGCGGTAGAAGGCGGCGACGTCGGGTGCGAGGAACGCGGATGGCATGGCTGGACCCCCAGGAAGCATCGGCCACGTGTTCGATTGCCGGGCCGGTGCGCCTCACCGTGTCAAAATCTCCCCCGAATTGTCCAGAAATTCGTACGGAGGGCGGGGAGTTCAAGAGCGTGTGAGGCGATGACGGTGCCCGGCGGGTCAGCGCAGGGTGCGGACGAACACATCCCCGATCAGATTCGTGTCATCGGGCACCAGGCCGGGGTAGTAGGAGTCGAAGACGGCCGTCGACTCGTCCGCGCTCAGTGCCGCTCGCCCCACGGTGACGGGCTTGCCGTCCTGTCCCGGTGACAGCAGCTCCTCGTGGCCGGTGCGCAGATCACGCAGGATCAGCCCCAGCGTCCTGCGGTCCGCGTCCGCCGAGTTCAGGAGCAGCTTCGAACCGTTCACCGACAGATCCGAGACGAGGGTGAGATCCGTGGGGGAGCGGCCGTCGTACCGCCGGAGCGTGCCAGTGCGCAGATCACGGATGAAGGCATTCCAGCCGTCGTTCGGATCGGCTTCCGGAACCAGGTTCGTGGCCTGCGAGTTGAAGCCGACCTTGGAGCCGTCGGCACTCAGCACCGGAGCGATCGCCGAGTTGTCGGCCGGCGCACCGTCATGGGGGGTATCGGCCTGCACGGACTGCCCGGTCACCCGGTCGTACACCAGGATGTCGCCCTGGTCGCCGTCGGCCGGCCCGGAGTAGCCCTCCAGATACGCGACCTTGCGGCCGTCGGCGCTCATCGAGATCTGCTGGCACTGGTGGAAGTTCTTCGATCCGTTCGAGGGCCGGCTGACCCGCTGAACCTGCTGCGTCCGGCGGTCCAGGAGCATGACCCGGCAAGCGAACGCGCCGTTCTCGTCGACGGTGGGCCGGGCGACGAAGGCAACGTACCGTCCACTCGCACTGATCGGGGCGATGCCGTACGACACGTGATAGCCCTCGTCCATCCCGGGTGCCAGGCGTTCGACGCTCCCGGTGTGCAGGTCCATGACGTGCACGGAGGACTTCCCGGTCGTGGCCGAGTACGAGTTGAAGGTCAGGTAGCGCCCCGACTCGGACAGCTGGGGCGTCGACGTCGTCTCGCCCGGCACCACCACACGCTGCAGCGGTGCGCCGGGAGCCGTCCGGTAGAAGACGCTGTTCTTCACGTCCGTGCCGGGCACCAGGTTGGTCGCCCCTGACGCGAAGGCCACGACGCGTCCGTCCGCGTTGACCACCGGTTCCACCGAGTGGTTGTTGCCGCCGGTGCCGTCGGGAGCCACGCTGATCCGTTCGGTGTGCGGGACCTGGTCGTCGCTCGCCGCCCCCGCAGGCCAGGCGAGACAGGACAGGGCGGCCGCCAGGACGGCGGTCACGGAACTGAGTAAGGAAGGTCTCATGAAGTGGCTCCCCCTTCGGCCGGGGACGGCCACGGTTCTGGAGTGCTCCGCCCCCTGTACCCCGTTGCCCCCGGCCCTGCGCAGAGGACTCACGAGGTTCACGCGATGAAAGCGCGCCGCCTGCCAAGGGTCAATGGATCCGCACGCGATCGGTCAATTCCCGGCCATCTAGGGCTCGTTGGCACAGCCGTCTCGCAACAGGGACCATGTGACAGGCCAGGCCGATCGGTGTGCCCGCGGCGGGCGAGGGTCCGGTCGGCGCGTCCGGGGTTCAGCGGGGCGGGGCGGTCGTTCCCCGGACGACGAGGTGGGGGGCGATGACGTGTTCCCCGGCGGGGATCTCGTCGCCCTCCAGGCGTGCGACGGCCCGGCCGACGGCGAGCCCGGCGAGGCGGGAGATGTCCTGTCCGACGGTGGTGAGGTCGATGTGGGCCAGGCGGGCCAGATGGCTGTCGTCGAAGCCGACGACGGAGATGTCGCCGGGGACCGCGACGCCGGAGCGGAGGAAGATGTCGAGAACGCCGGTCGCGCAGCGGTCGTTGAAGGCCAGTACGGCGGTGGGGCGCGGGCGGGCCGCCGACAGGGTCCGGGCGGCCGCGGCGCCGTCCTCCTCGGTCAGCCCGCCGGGGAGGACGCGGATGTGATCGCTCAGGCCGTGGCGGTTCATGGCGGTGCGGTAGCCGCGCCGCCGGTCGGCTGAACCCGGTGCCCGGCCGCCGTCGATGTGGGCGATGTCTCGGTGGCCCAGAGCGACGAGGTGGTCCACCGCCTGGCGGGCTCCCTCGTCGTCTGCGGTCCGTACGACCTCCAGGCCCGGGACGGACGGCCGCAGCCGGCGGGCCACGGAGACGACCGGCAACTGCCGGGCAAGTTCCGCCAGCCGCGCGGCGGGGGCCTGTGGGCCGAGCAGGATCAGCGCCTCGCAGCGGTCGGCGAGCAGCGTCTCGACGGCGCGGTGCTCGCCGCGCCCGGCCGCCACGGCGCTCAGTGCGATCTCGTATCCGGCCGGTTCGGCCGCCGCGTAGATGCCCTCGAGCACGTCGGAGTGGAACGGATGCTGGAGGCCGAACTGCACCCCGAGGAGCTGGGAGCGGTGGCTGCGCAGCAGCCGCGCCCGGGCGTCCGGACGGTAACCGATCTCCCGCGCGGCCTCGAGGACGCGCTCGCGGGTGGCGGCGCCGGCGCCCTTCGCGCCGCGCATCACGATGGAGGCCAGCGCCGTGGACACGCCCGCCCGCGCCGCCACATCGGCGAGCGTCGGTCGCTTTCCGTCGGGGACCGCTGAGGTCGCCGGCACCCTGTCCTCCCTGGTCGGGGTCGTCTCCTGGGAGCCGACTATAGAACGTTCTAGCCTTCGCGGGCCGCCGGGGCCTTGACAGGGGTGGGCGACGGCTGGCGTACTGCTGCTCCGCAGATGCTTCTAGAACGTTCTAGTCCGCGCTGCTAGAACGTTCTAGCCAATCGCGGGGAGAGAAGGTACGTGGCGATGTACGCACTGGCGGTCTGCGCCGAGATGGTGTTCGTGGATCTGCCCATCGACGAGCGGGCACGGCGCATTCACGACGCCGGCTTCCAGGTCGAGATCTGGGACTGGACCCGGCACGACCTCGACGCTCTGGCCCGGACCCCGGCCGACTTCTCCTCCATGACCGGTTACATCCGCGGCAGTCTGACCGACGAGGAGGGTGCGGCCGAACTCCTGCGCACCGCCGAGCAGTCGCTCCAGGCGGCCGAGCAACTGGGCTGCCCCCGGCTGAACCTGCACGGCACCGGACTGGACGGCGATGGCCTGCCGGTGGTGCCGGTGACCGGTGAGGCCACCGGAGAGATGTGGATCGCCGCCCACCGCACGCTCACCCGCCTCGCCGGCCTGGCCGAGAGCGCCGGGGTGGTCTTCACGCTGGAGAACCTCAACACTGCCGTCGACCACCCCGGTGTGCCGTTCGCGACGGCCGCCGACACCCTGGCGCTGGTCGCGGCCGTGGACCGGCCCGGGCTGCGGATGAATCTGGACCTGTACCACGCCCAGATCGGCGAGGGGAATCTGATCGAGCTGGTCCGCATGGCCCATGCCCTGGGCCTGATCGGCGAGATCCAGGTGGCCGACGTCCCCGGCCGCCGCGAACCCGGAACCGGGGAGATCAACTATCCCGCCGTCGCCCGCGCCCTGGCGGACCTGGGATACGAGGGCACGGTCGCGATGGAGGCGTGGGCCTCCGGCGACAGCGAGCTCGCCCTGGAGCGCTTCCGCTCAGCCTTCACCCCCTGAAGGCCCCTGCTTTCACCCGCTGGAAGACCCCTGCTTCACCTCTGAAGACCCCTGAGCACCACCGACTGCATCTGACGATCCTGACGACCTCTGACGACGACGTACGGAGAACCCAGCATGACCACCCAGCAGCCTCTTGCCGTCGGCCTCATCGGCGTCGGACGGATGGGTTCGTTCCACGCCGAGACCCTCGCCCACCGGCTTCCGGGCGTCCGGCTCGCCGCCCTGGCCGACCCGGCCCCGGGTGCCGCGCGGAGCCTGGGCGACCGGCTCGGTTGCGCCACCACCTGCACGGACATCGGTGAACTGCTCGCCGACCCGCGGATCGACGCGGTGGTGATAGCCACCCCGGCCCGCACCCACGCCGGCCTCGTCGAGGCGGCGGCCAAGGCGGGCAAGGCGGTCTACTGCGAGAAGCCCATGGCCGTCACCCTCGCCGAGGCCGACCGCGCCATCGCGGCCGCCGCCGACGCGGGCGTACCGCTCCAGGTGGGCTTCAACCGCCGCTACGACGCGGGTTTCCGGGCCGCCCACGAGAAGGTCGCCGCCGGCGACGTCGGCACACCGCAGCTGTTGCGCTCGCTCACCCGAGATCCCCAACTGGCCGATCCGGCCCGCATAGCGCCGTGGACGATCTTCCTGGAGACCCTCATCCACGACTTCGACGTCCTGCGGCACCTCAACCCCGGTGCCGAACCCGTCGAAGTCTTCGCCATGGCCGACGCCCTGGTCCGCCCCGACTTCAAGGACCGCGGCCTGCTCGACACCGCCGTTGTCACCGTCCGCTTCGACAACGGCGCCCTCGCCACCGCCGAGGCCAGCTTCCAGGCCGTCTACGGCTACGACGTACGCGCCGAGGTCTTCGGCTCGGCCGGGATGCTCACCATGGGCGACGTCCGCCGCACCCACCTGACCGCATACGGCCCGGACGGTGTCGCCGCCGAGTCCGTCACCTACGACCAGCACCTCTTCCACGACGCCTACGTGGCCGAACTCGCCGACTTCGCCGACAGCGTCCGCACCGGGCGCATCCCCTCCGTCACCGGCGAGGACGCGCGCGCCGCCCTGTCCATAGCCCTCGCCGCCATCCGATCCGTCACCACGGGCGGCACCGTCCGCGTCGACGAGCTCCAGGACCGGTGACGTCCACGTACATGTCCCCGGCCGCAGGCGCGACGGACGTCGTGCTGTTCACGGATCCGGCCAACCCCACCAGCACCCTCGGTCCCGGAAGCTGATCACCGCGCTGCACCAAGCCGGTCAAGCCGCTGCTACGGCCCCTCGGGCCTCCCGGAACCGAAGCACTTCAGGTCCGCTCACCTTGCGGTCTGTCACTTAGTGACATAACGTCGCTTGATGACATTGCGAGGAGAGGGTGAGCGGTGCCATGACGATGGAGAAGCGCAGCGGAGGAGGGATGAGCGAGCAGCGGCGTGCGCGGCTGCGGCTGGAGATCTCCCGGGAGGCGGCGCGCCTGTTCTGGGAGCAGGGGGTGGCCGCTACGAGCGGCGATCAGATCGCGGAGGCCGTGGGCCTCTCCACGCGTACCATCTGGCGGCACTTCCGCAGCAAGGAGAGCTGTGCCGAGCCGATCGTCATGCAGGGCGTTGTCACTCTGATGACGGTGCTGCGCAGCTGTCCCCGGCAGAGCCCCCTCGAAGACCACCTGGCCACGGAACTGGCCAGACTCCGTCACGAGGTGCCGCCCGTCGATCTTGCCGACGAGATGCTCGCGATGAAGATGATTCGGCTCGCCGACAGCGAGCCGGCGCTCCGCACGGCGTGGCTGATGGCCTACGACCAGGTGGAACGCGCGATGTGCCTGATCATCGGCGACCGTCTTGAGCGCCCGGCCGGTGATCTGGAGGTGCGTATGCATGCCGCGGCCGCCGCCGCGGCCGTGCGGGTGCTGGAGGAGCACATCGGCGCCGCCCTCCTCGCCGGCGACGACGTCACGGAGTTCACCGACGTGACGGCCGTCTCCCGGCGTTTCGCCCATGCGATCCGCACGGCCACCGGCGGAGTCGTCGGCGACCCCGTCGCCTGAATGAGGGCATCGAGCCCCGAGAAGCGCACCGACCGAACTGCGAACCCAGGAGGCGTATCCGTATGCCCACCCTTCCACGCGAGGTCCCGCACCTCGCCGTCGAGGAATTCTTAGGCGCACCCGTCCGCATCGCCGCATCGATCTCGCCCGCCGGCACCAGGATCGCCTACCTGGCACCGTGGCGGGAGCGGCTGAACATCTGGGTGGAGAGCGTCGATTCGGATGAGGAGGCGCGCTGTGTCACCGCGGACGACAACCGCAGTGTGCACGTCTACCACTGGACGGACGATCCACGCTGGCTGCTCTACGAGCAGGACGGCGACGGCGACGAGAACTGGCACGTCTTCCGGGTCGACTTGGAGACCCCGGATGCCGAGGCGGTCGACCTCACGCCCTTCCCCGGGACCGCGTCGCGATCTTCGGCGGCTACGCCTCCCTGGTCGGCGTCACTTTCACCCCCGACGTCTTCGCCGCCGCGATCGACTTCTGCGGCCCCTCGAACCTCGTCACCTTCCTGCAGACGGTGCCGGAGTTCGTACGGCCCCACCTGATCAACAACTGGTACCTCTTCGCCGGCAACCCCGACGACCCGGAGCAGGAGGCGGAGCTGCGGGCCCGCTCGCCCATCAGCAGGGTGGACGCGATCCGCACACCGCTGATGGTGATCCAGGGCGCCAACGACGTCCGCGTCGTCAAGGCCGAGTCCGACCGCTTCCTCGCCCGCCACCTGGGCGGACGGCCCGACGCGTCGTAACTGACGCCCCGTCGCAGCCAGTCCCGGAGCGAAGCACCGGGACCCACGGCCGGCAGCCAGCAGGGTGGTCACCGCAAGCCGTAATGACACACGACTACTTGGTGAGTTGATCCCGCATCATGACTGAACCCGTACCCCCCTCCCACACGGCGGCCGGCCCGCACGGGCCGGGCAGGATCCCAGGACGCCAGGCGAAGCAGACACCGCTGGAGCAGATGGGCGGCATGACGGGCCTGGTGTACACGATGCTGCCGATCGTGGCCTTCGTGTCGGCCAACTCCGCCTTCGGGCTGACGGCAGCCATTGGCACCGCCGTCGGTGTCGCGCTGGCGATCTCCGTGCTGCGCCTGGTGCGCAAGGAGCCGCTCCAGCCCGCGCTGTCCGGCCTGTTCGGTGTCGCGGTCGCCGCGTTCGTCTCCTGGAAGACCGGCTCGGCCAAGGGCTTCTTCCTGACGGGCATCTGGAGCAACCTCGCCCTCGGCGTACTCTTCCTGCTCTCGGTCCTCGTACGCCTGCCCCTGGCCGGAGTCGTCTGGGGCGCGCTCAGCGGCACCGGGACCGCCTGGCTGAAGGACAAGCCCTCGCGGCACTACTACGACATCGCCACGCTCACGCTCGTGGGAGTCTTCGCGGTCCGGGTCGCCGTCTGGCAGTGGCTGTACGACGAGGACCGCACGGGCTGGCTGGCCGTCGCGAGGATCGCGATGGGCTACCCGCTCCTCGCCCTGGCCCTCCTGGTGGTGCTGTGGGCGGGCCGGCGCTCGGGCAGGCGGCTGAAGGCCCTGGCCGGACAGCAGCCCGCCGGATCGGTCTGAACCGGCCCGGCCCGTACGGCCTTCACGCGACCGGCAACAGCCGCGACCATCCGCTCCGCTCCGCATGACCGACCTGTCGGAAACACTCGGGAAGAGAGATGCACCAGACCCTGCCCCAGCGCCTTTACCTGCTCTGCTACACCGTGGACAAAGGGAAGTTCGAGCTCACCAACCTCCAGGGGCGCGGCCAGCTGCTGCGCGCCGCGGCGCTGACCCAGCTGACCCTCGACGGGTTGCTCGCCGCCAAGGGAGGGAAGGTCGCACGGCGCGCCGCCAAGCCGCCGAGCGATCCCTTCCTCGCCGAGGTGTGGCGTGACGTACCCGCGGAGAAGCCGAAGCACTGGCTCCAGTTCGTGCACAACAAGGCCCACACGGCGGAAAGGCCCATCCGCGAGCAGCTTGCCGCGACGGGTGCGATCACGATCCAGCACGAGAGGTGGCTGGGGCTGCTCGCCGTCGACCGGGTCGCTGTCAACGATCCGCAACAGGTACTCGCCCTGCAGGAGAGGGTACGCAACGCCGTACTCCTCGGCTCCGATCCGGCAGCGATCCCGGTGGACGAGCTGACCATGGCCGTGTTCGCGACCGAAGTCGAGGTGACCAGCGTGTTCACCGGAAACGAGCGCCGCACACACAAGCAGGCGCTCAAGACGCTCGCCGCGCATTACGACGGCGTTGTTCCCGGCCTGCGCAAGGCACTGCGCGACTCGTTCCTGTCGAGCAGGGCGGTCGGGGGCGGTTGGGGAATGTGAGCACCGACCACATATCGGAAGGCGATGGCGCCGGGCCGGACGAGGCGTCATCGGCGGCCATGTCCGACCGGCAGAAGGCGACCAACTGGACCCTGACGGCCGGCCACATCCTGGCCGTGGAGATGAGCCAGTACACGGTCCAACTGCCCGCCGGTCCCGCAGCGTTCACGGTGCTCCGGGCCCGCGACCACCGCGAAGGAAATCGCGAGGATGACCACGAGCCAAGGTCGCATCGTTCGACCGCTGGGCGCATTCGAGCGAACCATCGACTTCTACATGCACCGCAATCCGGTCCAGTTCTCTCTGGTCGCCGAGCTGGATCGCCGAGTGCCGGCGAGCACGTTGGCTTCGGCGCTGGCGGCGCTGCGGGATCGACATCCGTTGCTCGCGGTCGCGGTTGACCGCGCTGCACCCGAGGCTGTGTTCCGGGCATCCCAAGGCGCGATCCCTCTCGATGTGGCTGCGGACGGCACTCCGTGGCGATCCGTCGTCGCCGTCGAGCAGATGCGGCCGATCCCTCCGACACCAGGGCCCCTGGCACGTGCCGTGCTTGTCCCACGGGAGTCGGGGTGCGCCGTAGTACTCACCTTCGCTCACCAGATCGCCGACGGCATCGGCGGTCTGCGGGCTCTGCTGGACCTGGTGGCGGCCCTGGGCGGTGAGGAGTTGGCGCCGAGCAGCAACGTTCCGGAAGCGCAGGAAGATCTTCTCGCCCACGTCGGCGGAGCGGCGGATGCCGGCGACGCCGCGACCAGCACGCCTGAGGAGGATGACGAGCGCATGAGCGCCATCGGCGAGCTCATGCCTTTCTCCGGGCGCAGACCGCACGTCGAAGCTCTCGCCTTGGACCAGGGACTGACCACGCGGCTTGTCCGTCGTTGTCACCTGGAGCGCACTTCAGTGCATGCCGCGCTCTGCGCTGCTGCCACGGTGGTACTCCACCGACGAGGGCGCGCGTTCGTGCGGGTCCTGAGCCCGGTGGACCTGCGCCGTGCGGTCGACCTGCCCGACGAAGTGGTAGTCCGGTTCGCAGGCGCCCGGACGGGGAGCATCGCGCACGACGCGAACAACTTCTGGACGCTTTCTCGGCATACCCGCGCATCGCTCTCTCGTCAGCGCACACCGAATGCGCTGAAGGCCGGTTCGGCGGCTCTCGCAGAGCATCCCCCATCGAGCTGCGGCGACGCCGAGGCAATGATGACCGCCGCCACCGCAGCCGACATCCAGATCACCAACCTCGGGGTCGCACACCCGAGTCGGCAGAGCTTGAGCGCGCTCTCCGATCTGTGGGGCCCCGCGCAGATCACTCAAATGCGAGGCGAGCACCTTCTCGGTGTCGTAACTGTCGGCGGGCAGCTACGGATGACAGAACTGACCCACGACCCTGTCGCCGGGCTCGTCCCAGAGATGGGCGCCGTGCTGGCCGAAGGGTGCGCCGAGTCACCTCGCGGATGAGTGCCTGATTCAAGGAAGCGTGCAACGAGGGCGTGGTGCTGCGCGCCCGTCAGGCGTCGAAGTGACGGCGCGCGTCCTCGATGTGACCGAGGTACTGGTGGGTCCAGCCACACATGGCGTCGACCGTGGTGCGCAGGGCCCGGCCCGGCTCGGTGAGGGTGTACTCGACCCGCGGCGGCACGGTGGGGTGCACCTTCCGGTCGACCAAGCCGTTGCGCTCCAGCATGCGCAGGTTCTGGGTGAGCATCTTGTGGCTGACACCCGCGACCTCGTTCCGCAGCTCACTGAAGCGCAGGGTGCGCTCGCCGAGCGCCTCGATGATCAGGAGCGCCCACTTGTTGGCGACGTCCGAGAAGATTTCCCGCGCCAGAGAGTCCGCGCGCCTCAGGTCAGCGTCCTCGGGCAGGCCCTTGAGCAGCTGCTTGGTCACCATCAGGTTCCCCAGTCACCGAAAAGTGCGTTCTTCCAGGTCAGCTGTCACTCTCCTACAGTTTCTGAGTAACCGCAAGAGAGCAAGCCAGGAAGGGCGAGCCATGGCCACCATCGAGGTCTTCAACCACAACGTGCCGGCCGAGAGCGACTTCGGCTACTCGCAGGCGATCAAGTCCGGCGAGCTGATCCACGTCTCCGGACAGCTCTCGCTCGACGACGCGGGCGAGTTCCTCTACGCGGACGACTTCGCCGCCCAGCTCAAGCAGACCTACGCCAACATGGACAAGGTCCTGGACCACTACGGAGTCACGCGGAACCAGGTCGTCTCGCAGGTCCTCTACGTGGTGAACCTGCGGCAGAACGCCGCGGCGACGGCGGAGGGCAACCTGGCGTACTTCGGCGACCACCGCCCGGCCAGCACGGTTTTCGGCATCACTGAACTGACCTTCCCCGGCCAGGTCATCGAGATCAGCTTCGTCGTCGACACGAAGCTTCCCGCCTGAGGTCGCTCGCAGCGCGCGGCACGGCTTGGCCGACCTCCGGGAGAAGGTCACCGGGTGGCCGCCGCTTCCGCCTCGCAGGTCCCACAGCCCTCTGGGGTTTCCGTTCGTGGAACGGTCACGGTCATTTTGCCCGGCGGCTCATGTCGGTCGGCGCATGGCTTCCGGGACCGCGTCGTACCCGTCGGTGGCGTGGCGTCCTTGGCGCGCCGCCGACGGGTGCCGTCGTCAGGCCGCGGCGGATGGAGCCTCAGTCCGCGGCGGTGTGCTCGTCAGGCCGCGGCGGTCGCGGTCTGGGAGGTGAGCTGCTTGATGACCTCGGTCAGACCGGCGACCACCTCGTGGTCGTCGCCGGGGTGGGTCTCGGCGAAGCGGGTGACCGAGCCGGGGATGGACAGCTTGACGTCCTCCAGCACGGCGGCGCCGGCGATGCCGATGGACTTGCGGGCGTCGTCCTGCGCCCAGACGCCGCCGTACTGACCGAACGCGGTGCCGACCACGGCCACCGGCTTGCCGGAGACGGCGCCGCCGCCGAACGGGCGGGACAGCCAGTCGATCGCGTTCTTCAGCACGGCCGGCATGGTGCCGTTGTACTCCGGCGAGAACAGAAGGAACGCGTCGGCCTGTCCGGCCACCGCGCGCAGCCGGACAGCCGCCTCGGGCACGCTGCCCTCGACGTCGATGTCCTCGTTGTAGAACGGCACATCGGCCAGTCCTTCGAAGAGCTCGACCTCGACGTCGGCGGGGGCGTGCTTGACGGCCGCCTCGGCGAGCTGACGGTTGTGGGAACCGGCGCGAAGGCTGCCGACGAGCGCGAGGATACGTACAGACATGAGCGGTACTCCCAGGTGGAACGTGCGATGAGGAACCGGACCGTGGTCCGGTTTAATTTGTACCAGCTAAGCGGACCGCGGTCCAGGTCTATTCCCGGGAGGCTACGCTGAAGGCATGACCGAGCCGCTCCCGCCTTCTCCCGCCGTGCACGACGTCTCCCGTCGGGTGGATCTCACGCTCTGCACACCGGAGGAGCAGCCCCGTCTGCGAGCCGACGCCGCGCGCAACCGTACGCGCCTGCTGGAGGTGGCCGCCAAGCTCGCCACCGAGCGCGGTGCCGCGAACGTGACCATGGAGGCCGTGGCCTGCGCCGCCCAGGTCGGCAAGGGCACCGTCTTCCGGCGGTTCGGTGACCGCGCCGGACTCATGCTGGCGCTCCTGGACCACCATGAGCAGCGGCTCCAAGCCGCCTTCCTGACCGGTCCGCCCCCGCTGGGGCCGGACGCCCCGGCCGCCGAGCGGCTGCGCGCCTTCGGCCCGGCCGTCATGCGTCACGAACAGGCCAACCGCGATCTCTATCTGGCCGCCAACGCGGACTTGGGCCGTCATTACGGCTCCGCGGCCTATCACCTCCGGGTCGGTCATGTCGCCCTGTTGCTACGGCAGTTGAGAGCCGACGCCGACACGGCGCTCGTGGCGCACACCCTGCTCGGGAGTCTTGAGATCACACTCGTCGAACACCTGCTGGCGCAGCGGGGGATGACCATGGAACGACTGGAGGCCGGCTGGTACGAACTCGTCGAGCGCCTGGGCGTGGGCGCGTAGGGCTGCCCCTGAGCTTGTACGGTGGCTGCCCAGTCGTCCGCACGTCGATGCTCCCGTAGGGTGCGCAGGTTGTCGCGAGGGAGAGGCGGTTCAGAGCGTGGCACCCAGGGCAGTGACGCAGGATCAGCTGGCGGGTGCGGTGAGGGCCGCGCTGGGCGGCGGGCGGCGGCTGGAGGCGGTTGAGCGGGTCGCGGGCGGTAGCAAGAAGGGCGTGTACCGCCTGGTGATGGACGACGCAACGACTGCGATCGCCTACGTGTGGGACGACGCCGAGAACTACTGGCCGGCCGCCGAGGGCGACGACGACCTCACCGACCCGTTCTCGCCCGGCCTCGGACTCGACCTGTTCGAGGCAGCGCACGCGCGGCTGGACACGCTTGGCGTCCGCGTCCCGGCCATCCGTCTCGTCGACCGCGACGGCGCCCACTGTCCGGCCGACCTCGCGATCGTCGAGGACCTTCCGGGCGAGGACCTGGAGGAGCTGCTCGCGCGCGACCCGAGTGCGGCTGCCCCGGTCATGGCCCGGCTCGGAGAGGCACTTGAGGTGATGCGGCACCATCGGGCGTCCACGTACGGCAAGGTGGCCGTGGTCGACGGGGGAGGTACGTCGCGCGGGACGTCCTGCGAGGGGGTCGTCCTGGACCGTGCGCTGCGGGACCTGGCCGAGGCGGCGTCGCGTGATCCGCGGATCGCGGGAGCCCGCGACCGGCTGGAGGAGCGGCTGCTGGGACTGGCGGCGGCGGTGTGGCCGCGCGCGGAGTACGCGGTCGTGCACGGCGAACTGGGGCCTGACCACGTGCTGGTGGACGCGGGCGGGAACCCTGTGCCGATCGACATCGAGGGCTTGATGTACTTCGACGTCGAGTGGGAGCACGTTTTTCTGCGGATCCGCCTGCACGACGCCTACCGGCCGCTGAGGGTGGACGGACTGGATGAGGACCGGCTCGCGTTCTACATGCTCGCGCAGCGTCTGTCGCTGACAGCTGGTCCGCTGCGGCTGCTCGACGGGGACTTCCCCGACCGGGCGTTCATGGCGGGCATCGCCGAGCACAACCTGAAGAAGGCGCTGGAACTGCTCCACGCCTGAATGTAGTCGCCCGCCGTCCTCTGACACACTCCCAGGCCGGCCCGCCCGAAGATCAAGAACGGGACTTGAAAACGCGCCCTGAAAAACTGTTATCGGCGGTGTCGCTGCCCGTCCCCTGTGCGAGAACCCTTCAGCCCCGTGCGGGTGCTGACGGCAACCTTTCGTGCGATCAAGGGCGACAGACGGGGCAAGGGGTAACCGATCCTCGGAACGAGAGCGACGACGTGGGTAAGAGAGCAGCTCCGCGCGGGGCGCGGAGCGGTGGGAGGAAGCGCCGAAGAGGCGTGCTGATCGGTGTGGTGGCCGTGGCCCTGGGCGGGGGTGCCGTCACCGGTTGGGCACTCGTGTCGTCCTCCGCGTCCGAACCCGAGGCCGGCACGTACCGGCTGGTGAACGCCTCCGACGGTATGTGCCTGACCGCGCCGTCGAGCGGTACGCAGCCCGCCGCGGCGGCTTGCGACGGTGCCGCCACGCAGAGCTGGCAACTGGCGGAATCCGGCGGCGGCTTCACCGTGAAGGCCGTGGCCGGCGGCCGTTGCGCCGGAGTGGTGAGTACGTCGACCTCGGCCGGCAAGGCCGTGCGGCAGCAGACCTGTGGCAAGGGCCTTTCGCAGGTCTGGAAGCCGCGCCCCTCGGGCAAGGCGTACCAACTGGTCAACGCGGCCAGCGGACGGTGCCTGAACGTCAGGGGCGGGCTTGCCCAGCAGAACCCCTGTGATCAGGCGAGCCGAAAGACCTGGAAGCTGATGGCGGTGACCGGTTCGTCACCGTCGTCCACGAAGGCCCCGTCCTCCCTGTCCCCGGCGACGCCTTCCTCTACATCCACGTCCGCCTCGCCCTCGCCGTCGAAGTCGAAGGCCACGAGCAAGCGCAAGAACCCCAAGGCCTCGGACGCTTCGTCGCGCACCCCTTCCACCAGCACCGCTCTCGGCGCATGGCCCACGGCCACCGCCCGCAAAACGGTGTCGGCGACCATCGAGGTCTCCGGAAGTTACGACGGCGGCCTCAGACGCTACTCCGGCTCCGGCGCGCTGGGCAGCGACGGTCAGGACGAGGATCAGGGCCCGCTGTTCGAGCTGGCCGACGGCGCCGTGCTGCAGAACGTCATCCTGGGCTCCCCGGCCGCCGACGGTGTGCACTGCCTGGGCAGCTGCACGCTGCGGAACGTGTGGTGGGAGGACGTCGGCGAGGACGCGGCGACCTTCGAGGGCACGTCGGCCTCGGCCAGGTACCTCGTCGTGGGCGGCGGTGCGCGGAACGCGGACGACAAGGTCCTGCAGCACAACGGCGCGGGCACGCTGACGATCAAGAACTTCCAGGTCGAGAACTTCGGCAAGCTCTACCGCTCGTGCGGCAACTGCGAGACCCAGTACGAGCGCCACGTCGTGGTCAGCAACGTACGGGTGACCGGCCCCGGCAAGGCGTTGGTCGGCGTCAACGTCAACTACGGGGACACCGCCACGCTGTCCGGCATCACCTTCGTCGGAGGCAGCGGCAAGGAGATCTCGGTGTGCCAGCGCTTCCAGGGCAACGACACCGGCGACGAACCGACCACGGTGGGCAGCGGCCCGGACGGCACCCACTGCCGCTACACCCCCTCGGACATCACCTACGGGTGATCCGCCACGGTCGGCGTGCCCCACAGGGGAGGGCACGCCGACCGGGAGGCGGTGGAGTGGGCGGCGCATGGCTGGGGCGCCCGCCCGGAACCGGGGGCCCGCCCGAGCTGGGTCTCGCCCGCGCGCCGGCATCCAAGTGGCCTAATCTGAACGCCGGGCTGCTGCCCGAGACGGTACTGCTGGTACGCCGGATCGCCGGAGCCAAACGGCACCAGGCGGCGGCGTGGACGGGGCAGGAGATCCCGGAGGCGTACCAGCCGATCACGGGCCCGCTGCGCGAGCGACTGCGCACAGCGGTCCGGGACCCCGGCACCCTCGCCGATCTGCGCTGGATGGTCGCCTACTACGGCTACGGCTACGGCTGCCTGCCGTGTCTCGCGCTCCCGCTGTGGCCGGTCGGCCTGGTCGTCGACGGCGTGTGGTGCGGGCTGCTGGGGCGCGACGCGGTCGTACTGCCGCTGATCAGCCGTCTCGCGGACCTGGACGCCCGTTGGTCGACCGCCCTGCTCAAGCCCTCGCCGACGGCGCGGCTCGCCGAGCGGGTCGAGGAGCTGACCGAGACCCGGGCGGGCGCGGTCGCCGCGCACGGCGCCGAGCTGCGCCGTATCGAGCGGGACCTGCACGACGGCACGCAGGCACGGCTGGTGTCGCTGTCCATGCGGATCGGGCTCGCGAAACGGGCCTACGACCGCGACCCGCGGGCCGCGCGCGCACTCCTCGACGACGCGCAGGACCAGGCGGAGGAGGCACTGACCGAGCTGCGGCACGTCGTCCGCGGCATCCATCCGCCGATCCTCACCGACCGGGGCCTGGCGGGCGCTGTCCGGGCGCTCGCCGCGAGCAGCGGGCTCGACGTCACCGTGCGGGTGGACGGCCTGGAGGACGGCGACCGTGCGGAGAACGCGCCGCGGGCCCCGGCGGCGGTAGAGGCCGCCGCGTACTTCGTGGTGGCCGAGTCGCTGACGAACGCCGCCAAGGACAGCGGATCCGACCGGGCCGAGGTCCAACTCGCCCGTACGACCACGGGGTTGAGGGTGCTGGTGCGCGACGAGGGCCGGGGCGGGGCCGACGAAGCCGGCGGCTCCGGACTGCTGGGGATGCGGCGCCGCATCGCCGCGCTCGACGGAACCCTTCTCGTGACCAGCCCCGCCGGGGGGCCGACCGTGATCGAAGTGGAGCTGCCGTGCGTGTGGTGATCGCCGAGGACAACGCCCTGCTCCGCGAGGGCCTGGTCCTGCTGGTGACGTCGGCCGGGCACGAGGTCGTGGCCGGCAGCGGGCCCGAAGTGCTGCCCGCACTGCTCGCGCACCGCCCGGACGCCGCCGTGCTCGACGTGCGGATGCCGCCCGGCTTCCGTGACGAGGGCCTGCGCGCCGCGCTCGCGGCACGCGAGGAAATCCCCGGGCTGCCGGTGCTCGTGCTGTCGCGGTACGTGGAGGAGTCGTACGCCGCCGAGCTGCTGGGCGGCGGCGCGAGCGGGGTCGGATATCTCCTCAAGGACCGGGTGGGCCGGGTGGACGAGTTCCTCGACGCGCTGGAGCGGGTCGCGTCCGGCGGCACGGCCCTCGACCCCGAGGTGGTGAGCGAACTGCTGACCCGCCGCCATGACTCACCCGTGGACTCGCTGACCCCACGCGAGCGCGAGGTCCTGGAGCTGATGGCCGAGGGGCTCGACAACACCACCATCGCCAAGACCCTGGTCGTCACGGAACGCGCGGTCAGCAAACACATCGGCAACGTGTTCCTCAAGCTGGGCCTGCCGCCGAGCGACAGCGGCCACCGAAGGGTGCTTGCGGTGCTCGCGTACCTGAACAAGCCGTAGGACGGGGGCTGAGGCGGCGACGGTGAGCCCCGGCGTCTCAAGCAGCGACGGGAAGCCCCGGCGTGCGCAGGACCCGGCGCTCGGCGTCCACGGCGAACACTTCGCAGCCGTCCTGGGAGGCGGCCCATTCGATGCCCTCCACGCCCATCGCGAACGCCGCGGTCGCCGTCGCGTCCGCGTCGGTCAGCGACCGTGCGACGACGGTCATGCTGAGCAGACCGGTGGCGGGACGGCCGGTGCGCCCGTCCACGATGTGGTCGCCCCGTTCGTACCGCGCGGAGGTCGCCACGGCGCCGTCGGTGACGTTCAGCACTGTGCACAGCCGGTCTGACTGCTCCGGGTGCCGTACGCCCACCCGCCACGGGCCGCCGGCGGTGACGACGTCGCCGCCGGCGTTCACACAGAACCTCGTGGCGCCGGCGCTCGAGAGCAGCTCCGCCGCCCGCTGCACCGACCAGCCCTTCACCACCGCGCAGGGGTCGAGGCCGCGGCCGGGCAGCCGTACGTCGAACGCGCCGCGGGTCGCGACGCGGTAGTACTCGCACAGTTCGAGGACCTCGGACAGGTCCGGGCTGACGTCCTCGGCGAGCACCTCGCCCCGGTCCAGCCGGCAGACCTCGCTGTCGGGCTTGAAGGGGCTGAACCGCGCGTCGACCTCACGCAGCCACGCGAACACCTCGTCCGCGGCGGCCTCCGGGTCGGCCGCCCCGTCGTCGACGCGCACCGAGACGGGGAAGCCCATGATGTGTTCGACGCGCAGCACGTCAGGCGCCCTTCGCGTCGATCGCGGCCTGGAGCGACTCCTTGTACCCGTCGCTGGTGATCGTGGCGCCGGACACCGTGTCGATGTCGGCGCTCTGCGCGTCCAGCGTCGCCGATATCAGCTTCGGCACGGCGGCCGTCGTCTGCGGGTGGTTGGGCTGCTGCAGCATCCGTACGGCGCTGATCTTGTCCCCTTCGAAGGTCACCTCCACCTGCACGGCGCCCTTCGAGGTGTTGACGGTGGAGCCCTTGACGGTCTTCGTGGCGGTGGAGCCCGACGACGAGGACGACGAGGACGAGGAAGAGGAAGAAGAGGAAGCCGACGGGGTCGGCGTCGACGGAGCCGCCTCGGTGGTCTCCGTCGTACCGCTGGACGGTGCGTAGCGCCACAGCGGGATCAGGGCGGCGACGGTCAGGGCCAGGACAGGCAGTGCTCGCTTCATGGTGTCCCCCTTATCCGGCCAGGCTGAAGCGCTCGGCGTGAATCTGCGGCTTGGGCACGCCGAGCTCGCGCAGGGTGCGCAGCACGGCGGTCGTCATGCCGGGCGGTCCGCAGACATAGACGTCCCGGTCGGCGACGTCCGGCACGAGCCGCGAGAGCTCCTGCGGGGCCAGCTTGTCCGGGGCGGCCGGTCCGGTGACCAGATGCAGCTGGGCGCCCTTGGCGTGGGCCAGCCGCGCCAGCTCGTCGTAGAGCACCGCGTCCTGGTCCGTGGCGACCCGGTAGATGAGCACGACGTGGCCGTGCAGTTCCTCCAGCAGGGCCCGGACGGGGGTGATGCCGACGCCGCCCGCGACGAGCAAGGTGTCCGGCTGGGTGCGGTGCAGCGTCGTGAAGGCGCCGTAGGGGCCCTCGGCGAACACCCGCGTGCCCACCTTGAGGTGCCGCAGGGCCGCGGTACCGTCGCCGGCGATCTTCGCGGTGAGCCGGAGCTGTGTCCCGTCGGGCGCGGCCGACAGCGAGAACGGGTTCGCCTGCCACCAGCGGCCCTTGGTCAGGAACCGCCAGAGGAAAAACTGACCGGCGCGCGCGGGCAGGCGGTCCAGGTCGCGGCCGGTGATGTAGATCGAGACGACGTGGTCGGACTCGGGCACCACGGCCGTCACCCGCAGCCGGTGCCGCAGGTTCCGCCACAGCGGCAGCGCCAGACGGCCCACGAACACCGAGGTGAGCGCCACGCCCCAGAGGATGTACCAGTACGTCTTGGCGGTGGACGAGGCGGTGAAGGTCGTACCCACCGCGACCTGGTGGGTGAACGCCAGCACCACCGCGAGGTAGGTGTAGAGGTGGATGAAGTGCCAGGTCTCATACGCCAGCCGACGCCGGGCGAACCGTGCCGAGACGACGCCGACCACGATGATCAGCGCGAGTGCGACGATGGCACGCAGCACGCCCTCGATGGTCTCGGCGAGATCCACCAGCTGGTCCACCGGACCCATCGACGACGCCTGTGCGTAGCCGAAGACGATGAAGACGGCATGGGTGACCAGCATCCACAGCAGGCTGAAGCCGACCCAGCGGTGCCAGGACGTCAGGCGGTCCATGCCGATGCGCCGGTCGAACCACGGCAGCCGGGCGACGAGAAGCAGCTGGAAGGCCATCAGCAGCGCGCCGTACAGCCCGGCGAGCCGGCCCAGCACGATGAGGGCGTTCGACGCACCGAACCCGGCCTGGACGAAGAAGAAGGTCACCACGCCCACGTTCGCGGCCAGCAAGGTGTACAGACCGGTGCGGGCCACCACTTTGGGGCGGACCGCCGTGGGGGGTGGCGGCTGGACACGTTGGACAGTCGTCACGGACGGCAACTCCTTGATCGGATCCTGGGGACTCGAGCTTCGCCGGTGGGAGCTGTCGTTTTCCTGTCGCACAACTTTCAAGTTTTTATCGATCCGGTCCCGGCGGGCAGGCGGGTGTGGCTCCGGCAACCACGTGAAGCAGTATGAGGACGTGGAAAAAGTACGAGTCCTCGTCGTGGACGACGATCCGCCCATCGCCGACCTCGTCGCGACGGTCGCCCGCTACGAGGGCTGGGAGGCGGTCACCGCGTACACCGGCGAGGAGGCGCTGCGGCAGGCCGCCGAGTTCCAGCCGGACATCGTGGTGCTCGATCTGATGCTCCCCGACCTGGACGGGTTCGGCGTGCTCGACCGGCTGCGGCTGTCCGGGACGATGGTGCCCGTCGTGTTCCTCACCGCACGCGACGGCGTCGCCGACCGGGTCGCGGGCCTCACTCGGGGCGGCGACGACTATCTGGTCAAGCCGTTCGCGGTGGAGGAACTCATGGCCAGGCTGCGGACCGTGTTGCGGCGCAGCGCCGGCCCCGGGTTCCAGCGGTCCGTGCTCAAGGTGGCGGACCTGACGATGGACGAGGACACCCGCGAGGTGCGCCGGGGCGAGAAGTTGCTGACGCTCACGCCGACCGAGTACGAGGTGCTCCGCTATCTGATGCGCAAGTCGCCGACCGTACTGACCAAGGCGCAGATCCTCGATCATGTCTGGGAGTACGGCTTCGGAGGCCGCTCCAACGTGGTGGAACTCGTCATCAGCCGGCTGCGCCGCAAGCTCGACGACACGGGCGAGCCGCTGATCCACACCGTGCGGGGATTCGGGTATGTGATCCGGCTGGCCGCCGAGTGATCGGCAGGCTGAGGCGGACCTATCGCAGGATGCGGCTGGGCACACGGCTGGCACTTGGTCTGGGCGCCCTGGCACTGGTCGTGTTCGCCGTCGTCGGCACGGCCTTGACGACGTACATGCGGGACTATCTGTCGGCCCAGCTCAACGAGCAGCTCAAGCTCGCCCAGATCGCCCAGTCCAAGAGCATCGCGGATCACGGCACGCTCCAGGGAAAGAAGTACTACCGCTGGTACTACGCCGTGTACGACATGTCGGGCGGCACACCTGTGCTCCGCAGGCCCGAGGACCCCGCCGACCTGCCGAAGGACGTCCACGAATTCACCGCCCTGGCCGGGGCCCAGGCCGCCTCGGACTCGGAGCTCCTGCGCACCGAGAACCTCAAGGGCAAGGGCACCTACCGGCTGCGCGCCTGCGAGGTCGAACCCGGGGTGGTCCTGGTGAGCGCCGCGCCCATGGACGACATCGAGGACACCGTCAGCCAGCTGATCACGATCCAGGTCGTCACGTTCGTACTCGCGCTGCTCGCACTGGTGATCTTCGGCCGCAGGATGCTGCGGCGCGGTCTGAAGCCGCTGAGCGACATGGCGCACACCGCGCAAGGCATCAGCTCGCACGACCTGACCGAATCGGCGGCGCGGCTGCCGCTGCGTGCCGACGGCAGGGACGGCGGCCAGGAGGTCGAGGAACTCCGTACGGCGTTCAATACGATGCTGGAGCACATCGACGACTCCCTCGCCGTGCGCGCGGAGGCGGAGCAGCGGCTCCGCCGGTTCGTCGCGGACGCCTCGCACGAGCTGCGCACGCCCCTGATGTCGGTGCGCGGGTACGCGGACCTGTTCCAGTACGCGGCCGCCCACTCGCCCGAGGAACGGGACAAGCATCTGGCGCGGCTTCGTGCCGAGGCCGCCAGGATGGGAATGCTCCTGGACGACCTGCTGCTGCTCGCCCGCCTGGACGCCGCCGAGGTGGAGCAGCCGCTGCGACTGGAGGACGCGGACCTCGTGGAACTGGTGCGGCAGGCGGCGGACGCCTTCCGCGCGAGCCGGCCGGACCACCCGCTGACCGTGACGGCCGGCCCCGATCCGGTACGGCTGCGGCTCGACCCCCTGCGCATCCGGCAGGTGCTGGACAACCTGCTCACCAACGCCGGCGTGCACACCCCGGCCGGCACGAAGGTGTCGCTGGACGTGTCCGTCTCGTCCGGTACGGCGACGGTCCGGGTCGGTGACAGCGGGCCGGGTATACCGGCCGCCGACCAGGCCCGGGTCTTCGACCGCTTCTACCGGATCGACAAAGCCCGCAGCCGCGACCGCGGCGGCAGCGGACTCGGCCTCGCGGTCGCACGGTCCCTGCTGCGGGCGCACGGCGGCACCGTCGAACTGACCAGCCGACCGGGCGCGACGGCCTTCACCCTCAAGATCCCCCTGAGCCGGACGGCCTGAGCCCCGTCGGTCCGGGAACAGGCCTCCGGCTCTCTCGGCCGCGTACCACGCCCCCCGAGACCGAGGGGCGGGCTTCACCCCCGTGTCGCCTCGAAGTGGGCCGCGGCGACCACCAGGTCCTGCCAGGCCATCCCGACTCCCTTGAAGAAGCGCGGTCGGCCTGGAGGGAGTTCGCGCCCGCCCCGTACCAAGTCGGCGAGGCCCACCAGCGCACCGGGATCCAGGGCCCTCGCCTCCACGGCCTGGATCACGTCGCCGGCCTCGCGCAGCGCGGCCGAGACGGCCTCGACCACCACCGTGGAACGGGCGACGGCCGTCTCGTCGACCTCCCGGGCCTCCGGCTCATGTGATCCGACAGCCAGCACGGTCGCCGACTCGGGCACCAGGGAACCGTCGAACAGCGGGGTGCGCGCCGTGGTGCAGCACGCGACGAGGTCGGCGTGCGCGACGTCGCCCGGGCCTCCCACCCGCGCGCCGGCTTCCTCGGCGAACACACGGGTGCGTTCGGCGTCCCGGCCGACGACCACGACCTCCTGGATCGGCCGGACGCACCGCAGGGCCTCAAGATGGGAGCGCGCCTGCGGTCCCGTACCGAACAGCACGAGCCTGCTCGCATCCGGCTCGGCCAGCGCGTCGGCAGCCACCGCCGATACCGCGGCGGTGCGTACGGACGTGAGCGCGATCCCGTCCAGCAACGCCAGCGGGGTGAGCGTCTCGCCGTCCAGCAGCAGGTAGTTGCCCTGGATTCGGGGCAGCCCCCGTGCCGCGTTGTCCGGCGCCGCGGTCGCCACCTTGACGCCGGCGTAGGAGCCCCAGCTCGCCGGCATGAGCAACAACTGGCCGTGGGGCACCGGGATGATCGAGCGGGGCGGGCCCGCTTCCGGGTCCAGGCCGTCGAGCAGGCTCGTACGCAGAGCGTCGATGGCCGCCTCCATGGGCGGCGCGCCCTCCAGAAAAGTGATCACGGCTGACAGCCCTCCGGAACGGATCGCGGGTTCGAGGAAGAATCGTGCCATCCCGCACCTGTCGGCAATATGTGAAACGAAATTGTTGACAATCTTGGGGGCCTGGATTTACGTTCCACAGGCACTCACACAGGGAGGGCACGATGGCGGAGGAAGCCCGGCCGGGCACCGGGGAGCAGGCCAAGCAGCACGCACTGACGCGGCTGCGGCAGGCGATCACGCGTGGGGAGATGGCACCCGCCCAGCGGCTCGTGGAGAACGAGCTCGCCGAGCAGTTCGGCGTGACCCGTGCCAGCATCCGGGCCGCGCTGATCGATCTGGCCTCCGAGGGACTGGTCGAGCGGATCCGCAACCGCGGATCACGGGTGCGGGTGGTGACGGTCGAGGAAGCGGTGGCCATCACCGAGTGCCGCATGGTCCTCGAAGGGCTGTGCGCGGCCAAGGCGGCCGTCGAGGCCAGTGACGAACAGCTGGCCGAGCTGGCCGATGTGGGTACGGCGATGACGAAAGCGGTCGCCGACGGTGAGCCGGTGACCTACTCCGAGCTCAACCAGGAACTGCACGCCCGGATCAGGGAGTTCTCCGGCCAGCAGGTGGCCGTGGAACTGCTGGAGCGGCTCAATGCGCAGCTGGTGCGCCATCGTTTTCAGCTCGCGCTGAGGCCTGGGCGTCCACAGCAGTCCCTGGGTGAACACCTGGCCATGATCGAAGCGATCAGGGTCCGGGATCCGCGGGCGGCCGAAGCGGCCGCCCGCGCCCACCTCACGAGCGTGATCGACGCATTGCGCGCATGACGACGCAGTGCGCGAGTGACGACGCATAGCGGGCGTCACGCCGTCCGGGGGCGGGGCAACCGACCTGTCCAGCAAGGAGATTCCAGCCATGACCTACGAACAGGCGCCCGCACCCCCACGATCGACGCTCGTCATCACCGCGCACGCCGGGGACTTCGTGTGGCGGGCGGGAGGAGCCATCGCCCTGGCCGCCTCACGGGGTGAGCGGGTGACCATCGCGTGCCTGACCTACGGGGAGCGCGGCGAGTCCGCCAAGGCATGGCGCGAGGGCAAGTCGCTGGAGGAGATCAAGGGGATACGACGGGACGAGGCCGAGCGGGCAGCCGCGACCCTCGGAGCCGAGGTGCGCTTCCTCGACGCGGGCGACTACCCTCTCCTGGCCACCCCCGAGCTGACCGACCAACTGGTGGGCATCTACCGCGAGATCCAGCCCGACATCGTGCTCACCCACCCGCTCACCGACCCGTACAACGGCGACCACCCGGCGGCGGCCCGCATGGCGCTGGACGCGCGCGTGCTGGCCCAGGCGATCGGCTACCCCGCCCCGGGAGACGTGCTGGGGGCGCCGCCGGTGTTCTTCTTCGAGCCCCATCAGCCCGAGATGTGCGACTTCACCCCCGAGGTGCTGCTGGACATCACCGAGGTGTTCGAGACGAAGCGCAGAGCCATGGAGTGCCTGTCGGCGCAGCAGCACCTGTGGGACTACTACACCGACCTGGCCAAGCGGCGCGGGGTGCAGCTCAAGCGCAACGCCGGTCCCAACCTTGGTCTCCCGCACACCACTTGCAGCGAGGCGTACATGCGCCCCTACCCGCAGGTCACGGAGGAACTGGCATGAACGGCGTGATCATCACCAACCCGCCCAAGGCCGCCGAGAAGGACGTGGCCGCCCTGTCCGGATACGGCGTCGCCACCGTGCACGAGGCGCTCGGCCGCACCGGCTGCCTCGGCCCCGGCCTGCGGCCCATCCAGCAGGGCGCGCGGATCGCCGGCACCGCCGTCACGGTGCTGAGCCGGCCGGGCGACAACCTCATGATCCATGCGGCGGTGGAGCAGTGCGGCGAGGGCGACATTCTCGTCGTCGCCACCACCTCGCCCTCCACGGACGGCATGTTCGGCGAGCTGTTCGCCACCGCGCTGCAGCGCCGGGGCGTGCGCGGTCTGGTCATCGACGCCGGGGTGCGCGACACCGCCGAGCTGCGCGCCATGGGATTCCCGGTCTGGTCGGCAGCCGTGTGTGCACAGGGCACCGTGAAGGCGACGGCCGGCTCGGTCAACGTGCCCGTCGTGATCGGCGGGCAGTGCGTCCGGCCCGGCGACGTCGTCCTCGCCGACGACGACGGCGTGATGTACGTGCCCCGCGAGCGGTCCGGCGAGGCCGTGGAAGCGGCCGAGGCGCGCACCGCGAAGGAAGAGGCGTCCCGGGCCGCCTTCGCCGAGGGCCAGTTGGGCCTCGACCGCTACGGGCTGCGCGAGACGCTCGTACGCCTCGGCGTGCGGTACCAGTCGTACGAGGAGTACCAGCGGAACGGACCGAGGCCGTGACCGCGCCCGAGGAGGTGCGCTGCATGCTCCTGCGCGGTGGCACCTCCAAGGGCGCCTACTTCCTGGCCGAGGACCTGCCCGCCGACCCCGCCTTGCGCGACGACCTGCTGCTGCGCGTCATGGGCAGCCCCGACCCGCGCCAGATCGACGGCCTGGGCGGGGCGCACCCCCTGACGAGCAAGGTCGCCGTGGTCGGCGCCTCGGCCGATCCCGAGGCGGATGTCGACTACCTGTTCCTGCAGATCGGCGTCGACGCCGCAGAGGTGTCCGACCGGCAGAACTGCGGCAACCTCCTCGCCGGGGTCGGCCCCTTCGCCGTCGAACGCGGGCTGCTCGCCGCCGGGGACGGACGGACCTCCGTGCGCATCCGCATGCTCAACACCGGGGACCACGCCGTCGCGACCTTCCCCACCCCGGGCGGACGTGTCGACTACACCGGCTCCGCCGGGATATCCGGCGTGCCGGGGACCGCCGCGCCCGTGGTGATCGAGTTCCCGGTGAGCGGCAGCCCGCTGCTGCCCACCGGCAAGGTCCGCGACACCCTCGCCGGGGCGCCGGTGACCTGCGTGGACAACGGCATGCCGACCGTACTGATCGCCGCCTCCGCCCTGAAGGTCACCGGATACGAGGACCCCAGGGATCTGGAGGGAGATCCGGCCCTCGCCGGCCGGCTCCGTGAAATCCGCCTGGAAGCAGGCCACTCGATGGGCCTCGGTGATGTCGAAGGCAGCACCGTGCCCAAGCTCAGCCTGCTGGCGGCGCCCCTGCACGGCGGCGCGGTCATGACCCGCACCTTCATCCCGGTCCGCTGCCACACCTCCATCGGCGTCCTGGGAGCCGCGAGCGTCGCCGCCGGACTGCGTATCGAGGGCGGGGTCGGCCAGGACGTGGCCCATCTGCCCGAGGGGCACGTAGGCCACGGGGGAGCGGAGCGGCTGCGCATCGAACACCCCACCGGGTTCCTCGACATCGAGACCAGCATCGAGTACGGCGCCGAGGGCGCCACCCCCGTGGTCCGGCGTACCGCGGTCGTACGCACCGCACGGAAGATCTTCGACGGCACCGTCTTCCCCCGCTCCACCGGCACCGCGCCTTACCCGCACGCCACACCTGGACGGATCCCCGCACGCCACTCCTAAGGAGACGATGATGGCTCCGCCGCTCGGAGACATCGCCCACCTCGGGCATGTCGAACTGCTGACCCCGGACCTGGACCGCAGCGTCTGGTTCTTCACCACCCTCCTCGGCCTGACCGAGAACGGCCGCTCCGGTGACTCCGTCCACCTGCGGACCTGGGACGACTACGAGCACCACAGCCTGACCCTGACCGCCCACTCCACCTCCGGCCTGCGCCGCACCGCCCTGCGCACCTCCAGCGAGGAGGCCCTCCTGCGCCGGGTCAAGGAGTTGGAGAGCGCCGGCCGGGCGGGCCGCTGGGTGGAGGACGAGCCGGGCATTGGTCCGCTGTACGTCACCAGCGACCCCGACGGCCACGAACTCGCCCTGTACTGGGAGAGCGAGTGGTACGAGGCGCCGCCCGGGCTGAGGCCCGGCCTGAAGAACCAGCCCCAGGCCAAACCCGGCCAGGGAGTGGGCGTTCGCCGCCTGGACCACGTCAACTTCCTTGCCGCCGACGTCGGTTCCAACGCCGCCTTCACCCGCGATCTGCTCGGCGCCCGCCCCACCGAGCAGATCGTGCTCGACAGCGGGAAGGTGGCCGCCCAGTGGCTGACCTTCACCAACAAGTCGTACGACGTCGTCTACACCGAGGACTGGACGGGCTCGAGCGGACGTCTGCACCACATCGCGTTCGCCACCGATACCCGTGAGGACATCCTGCGCGCCGCCGATCTGTGCCTCGACAACGACGTGTTCATCGAAACGGGCCCGCACAAGCACGCCATCCAGCAGACGTTCTTCCTCTACGTCTACGAGCCGGGCGGCAACCGCATCGAACTGTGCAACCCGCTCACCCGTCTGGTCCTCGCCCCCGACTGGCCGCTGATCACCTGGACCCAGGCCGAACGGGCCAGGGGCCAGGCATGGGGACTGAAGACCATCGAGTCCTTCCACACCCACGGCACACCGCCGGTCGACTGACCT
This sequence comes from Streptomyces montanus, assembly GCF_005786655.1. NCBI lineage: Bacteria > Bacillati > Actinomycetota > Actinomycetes > Kitasatosporales > Streptomycetaceae > Streptomyces > Streptomyces montanus. Next base: position 173,166 of record NZ_VBZC01000005.1, on the reverse strand, counting down.
CGTCAGACCGGCGGAACACCCCGCCCCGGTAGGAGGAACAATGATGTCCTCCTCTGCCTCCTCGACATCTTCATCTACGGCTCCGTGCTGACCCACATGCTGGAGCAGAAGGCTCTCGGCCTCGACGCCTCCCAGGCCGGCGACATCGGCAGCCACGCCACCTTCGACCGGTTCGGCGCGGTGCGCGTCGCCACCGTCTGGTTCGCGCTCAGCGCCGTCGGCTGGACCGGGATGGGCCGCGGATCAACCTCACCGGCCTGCGCACCTCACTGAGAACGCAGCAGAAGAGCACCGCACGACAGCTGACCGCCAGCAGCTGACACTCCCCGCGGCCGCCCATGCCCGCCCGCCGACAGGGACGTCGGCGGCGAGCAGGCGGCATTCACTGGACGAGCTCCCACTCCTGCGAGCCGTCACCGGCCGCGTTCTGCAAGGTGAGCGGCGCCCCGTCGGACGCACCGGTCAAGTACAGGTTCGTGTTCTTGACCGCCTGCAGTTTGTAGAACCCGTCGTCGGTCTTGATGAGGTTCCAGCTGCCCGTAGCGCTGTTGTCGACCCACTGGCCGATCCTCTGACCGACCGTCGCGTTCCCTGTCCAGATGGCAGCCGCTCGGCCGCCCGACTTGTTGAGCAGCGTCACGCCGCCTTTCGGCTCGGTCACCACGTGCCAGAACTGGGTGTCCGCGTTCGCCGCTGAGCCGGGGTTCTCCAGGACGACGTCAGGAACGTCTCCGTTACCGATGTTCGCGTCGTTGGTCTTGTTCCCGGTGCCGATCACCTGGTCGGTCTTCCGGTTCACGAGCTGGTAGTAGGCGCCGTGCGAGTGGCCGAGATCAACCTCGGCGTGGGCGAGCGTCGATGTGCCTTGGTTCCGAAGTATCGCGACGCGTCCGGTGCCCTCGACGTACTGCAGGTTGCGGCTGTATCCGGCTCCCAGGGTCGTCTGGTACTCCTTCCACACGCCGTCGCTGCGTCCGCTCTCGTTGACCCAGACGTTGCCGCTACCGCCGTTGGCGTTGTACACCATTCGCCCCCCGGGGAGCCGGATGACGACCGGGCTGCCGCCTGTCGTGAGAGGACGGGAGCCGGCATCGACCCGCAGCGAGGTGACGGACTCGCCCGTGGGGGAGCCGCGATAGAACTCCAGCGGGTTGTCGGCGATCCGGTACCTGGTGTTGGCTCCGCCGCCCCAGTACTCGTAGGTGAGGAGCCACTTGCCGTCCGTCGTCCGGACGACGTTCGTCATGCCCGGCCGCCCGCCGCCGATCTCCGTCTTGCCGACTCCCATGTCCTGGGTCAGTCCCGCGAGGTCGACGACGGGGCCGCTCCACTTCGCACCGCGGCCGTCCCAGGTCTTGTGGACGAGGATCTGGCCGTGCGAATCCGGGGCGGTGTCGTTCGCGGGGTCCGGTGTCGGGACGCCGGTGGCCGGGTCGAAGCCGAGGTAGTCGTTCTCGTCGGAGTAGTAGCAGACGAGCTTTCCCTTGTGGACCATCAAGTACGGCTCCCAGAGGGGATCCACCTGCTTGTGCGTGTTCGCGTCGGCGATGTTCTGGCCGACCGCGCCCGCGCTGCCACCCTGCCAGCCGCCTGTCGCGACGACGTTGACGACCTTCCAGGTCGCACCTTCGTCGGTGCTGGAGTAGAGGGCGATCGCCATGTCACTGCGGTCTCCGTCGTTGGACGGCGTCCAGTTCGGGTCGGCCGCCTTGTGCTCCTTGTAGTAGGCGTCGTCGCCCGACACGACACTCGCGAGGAGCAGCGTGCCCTGCTTCAGGTTCCCGACGTCCTGCGGGAGCACGTAGAGATACGGGTTCGTCCAGTTGCTCTTGTACTTCGCGTACTGGGGATCACTGGAGAGGTACGCCGGAGCCTTGACCTCGGACAGAGGCTGCCACGTCGTTCCGTGGTCGTCGCTCTTGTAGACCGGGAGGGTCTGTCTGTCGGCACTTCCCGTCTCCGGCACGACAGTGGACTTCTCGAACGATGCGACCAGACGTCCGCTCCGCAGCTGCGCCGATTTGGGGTAGATCGCGCAGTTGCCCCGCCCTTTCAGGCATGGTTCATCGCCGAGCTGGTACAGGATCCCGCCCGTCGGGTTGTACGCCTGCGCACTGCCCATGGGTACCGCCAGCATCGCGGATGCCGCGACGAAGCCTCCCAGCCTCTTTCCCAGCCTTCTTCCCTGCACAGCCCCTCCTTTGGGGATGACCACGGTGATGTTCGGATTCGTTGGCGTTGCGGTGACGGTCCGTCGGCGTCAGGTGGTGACGAAGACCCGCACGTCCCACGCGCCGAGTCGCACTGCCGTGCCCGCGGGGACCGAGCCGCCGTCCAGGACGTCGGACAGCTCCACCGGGGCCTCGACGCGGGCCGGCTCCCAGCTCCAGTTGTGCACCACGTGGACGCGGCGTCCGTCGGCGGAGGTCCCGGTCGTCGCGGTGACGGACGCCGGGAGGTCCCGCCAGCCACTGCCTTTGGTGGGTGCCAGCCAGGCGGCCAGTGCCTGGGCGAGATCGTGTCCCGGCACGGTGCCGACACAGGTGACACGGCCCTCGCCGTGGCGGCGGGTGGTGACGGCCGGCCAGCGGCCGAAGTGCGGGTGCTCGTACTCGACGAGCACCTCCGCGTCGACGACGGTGAGCCCCTCGATCCACCGCGTCGCCGCCGCGTTCTCCGGCAACTCCAGCGGGCTGCCGGGCACGGCGCGGACCGGGACGTCGAGCACCAGGTTGCTGAACTCGTCGTACCGGACGCCCGCGGCCTCGACCAGACGTCCGGGGGCCGGCTCGTGGCGCGCCCGCGCCTCGTGGTCGGCGTAGGCGGTCCGCGGGCCGAGGACCAGGTGGCCGCCCGCACGGGCGTAGGTCTCCAGCCAGTCGACCGTCGCGTCGTCGACGACGTACAGCGCCGGGGCGATGAGGACGGGGTGGCGCCGGGCGGCCTCTTCGGGCGTCATCCCCTCCCGCTCACCGCGCGGGTCGCACAGCTGCCGGGCGTGGACGATCCGCACCTGGCGGCCGGAGTCGAAAGCGCCACGGTAGAAGGGGTCGAAGAACCGGTGGTAGGCGGCGGCGTCCGGTTCGCCGTCGGTGGTCGCCAGCGGCGGATACTTCTGCATGAGCCACTTGCTCGGCATCGAGTAGACCATCGTGATGTCGGCGTCCGGCTCCAGCCCGGCGACCAACGGGCCTGCTGCTTCGAACTCGGCTCCCAGACACGACAGTTCGGCGTACGTACGGCCCGGCTGACCGGTGTGCGGGAGGATGCCGCCCCAGTAGGTCTCGGCGCCGAAGTGCAGCGTGTGCCAGTGCCAGTACTCGATCATCCGTGCCCCGCGCGCGACGAGCGCCCACGCGGCCTGCCGCCACTGGCCGTCGTAGGGAGGCCGGTTGTCCCAGGGGAAGCCGATGGAGCCGGCGTTGGTCTCGGTGACCAGGAACGGTTCCTGGCGTGAGGAGAACATCCAGTCGGCCGTCTGGTACAGCGCCCAGACACCGGTGGTCTTCCAGATCTGCTCGTGGTCGTCGGGCGTCGGGTCGGGCAGCGCGAGGGCGTCCTGCATGTCGTAGTACGGGTTGCCCGAGGCGATGTCGAGGCAGTCGGTCATCTCGTCGTCCTCCACCCCGCGGCGGGTGTACGAGATGCATGTGGTGACGAACTGCTCGGGCCGGGCGTACTCGCGGACGATGTCGGCCTGCCAGCCGATGAACTCGGTCACCTGCCGGGCCTGGAACTCCCGCCAGGCGACGTCGTACTGCGGCTGGGCGTTGCCGTCCGGCGTCCACAGGTCGGCCCAGGTCGACAGGCGGTGCGACCAATAGACCAGGCCCCATTCGCGGTTGAGAGTCTCGACGTCGCCGTACCGGGCGCGCAGGTGGTCCACGAACCGCTGGAAGACACCGTGGTTGTGGAAGAGGTGCAGGCCCGGCTCGTTGTCCACCTGGAAGCCGATGACCGCGGGGTGATCGGCGTACCGGGCGACGATCCTGCGGATCACCCGCTCGGCGTGGAAGCGGAACGCGGGATGGGTGAAGTCGACCTCCTGGCGGGCGCCCCAGCCGAGGCGCTGTCCGGTGGCGCACTCGCCGGTGATCTCGGGATACTGCCGGGCCAGCCACGGCGGCACGGCGTACGTCGGGGTCCCGAGGATGACGGAGATGCCGCGTTCGTGGGCGCCGTCGAGCACCGGCTGGAGCCAGTCCAGTTCGAACCGGCCGTTCTCCGGCTCCCAGGTCGACCAGACCGACTCGCCGACCCGGATGACACTGAAATGCGCGTCGGCCATCAGGTCGAGGTCCATCTTCAGCCGTTCGGCAGGCCGTTCATGGGGCTGGTACTCGTGGTAGTACGCGGCGCCGAAGAGGACGCGGGCGGGCAGATCCGCCATGAAGGAAACCTCCGGAGGAGAAAGTGATGTGAGTACGGCGCGCGCGTCACTGCTTGACGCCGCCGGTGGCCAGGCCGCTCTGCCAGTACCGCTGGAGCAGAAGGAAGGCCACGATGAGCGGGATGATCGAGAGGAGGGACCCCGTCACGACGAGCGCGAGCATGTCGCTGTCCGCACCGGCCCCGCCTCCGAAGGCCTGGGCCGCCCAGGAGGAGAGCCCGACCGTGATGGGGTACAGGCGCGGGTCGTTGAGCATGATCAGCGGGAGGAAGTAGTTGTTCCAGGTCGCGACGAGCGTGAAGAGCACGACGGTCACCAGGCCCGGTGCCAGCAGCCTCAGCACGATCCGGAAGAAGATCCGGACCTCCCCGGCCCCGTCCATGCGGGCGGCCTCGAGGATGCTGTCCGGGACGGCGTCCTGCGCGTAGACACGCATGAGATAGAGGCCGAAGGGGCTGACCAGCGAAGGCAGGATGACGGCCCAGGGACTGTTGACCAGGCCCACCTTCGCGAAGAGCAGGTAGGTCGGGATCGCCAGGGCGGTGGTCGGGACCATGACGGCACCGAGCACCAGGTTGAAGGCGGCGCTGTTCCCACGGAACCGGAACTTGGCGAAGCCGTAACCGGCGGCTGCCGCCAGGAGTGCGGCCCCGAGCGCGCTGACGACGGCGTACATGACGGTGTTGAGCAGCCAGTGCGCGAAGACCCCGTCGTCGTGGGCGAAGGTCTCCTGGATGTTCGTCAGCAACCTCGGGGCACGCGAGAACCACAGACCGAACGTGCTGAACAGGTCCTGGGTGCTCTTGGTCGAGGCGATGACCAGCCAGAACAGCGGAAGCAGGAAGTAGGCCAGGGCCGCCAGCATGGCGATGGTCAGCGGGGTGCTGCGGCGACGGGCCGACGACCGGCCCCGCTCGCGGACGGTACGTGTCCGGCCTGACGCCGCGGTGCTCGTGGCCGCCGGGGTCGTGGCCGTGCGGGTCGTGGCCGTGGTCACGAGGTCCTCCGGCGGTTCGCGGTGAGCAGGATGGAGTAGGAGACGATCACGATGACCAGGCCCAGCAGGAAGGACACCGTGGCCGCGTAGTTGACCTGCTGGCCGGTGAAGGCGAGGGAGTAGGCGTAGAAGTTCGCGGTGTAGGAACTGTCGATGACGTCCGGGGCGATGCGCTGCAGCAGGACCGGCTCGTTGAACAGCTGGAAGCTGCCGATCACGGAGAACAGCAGCGTGAGCAGGAGCGCCGGCCTGAGCGCGGGCAGCTTGATGGACCAGGCGGTCCGCCAGGCACCGGCCCCGTCCATCGCGGCGGCCTCGTACAACTCGTGGGGAATGGTCCGCAGGGCGGCAAACAGAATGATCATGTTGTAGCCGACGAACTCCCACGTCACGACGTTCGCCAGACTCCCGAGCATCCATCCGTCGCTGAGGAAGTGCGGGATCGGCAGGTCCAGCTTCCTGCTCAGCTGGGCGAAGGGGCCGAAGTCCGGTCCGTAGAGGTAGCCCCACATGAGTGTGGCCACCACGCTCGGGACGGCGTACGGCACGAAGATGCCCAGCCGGATCACGCGCGCGAGCCGCAGCAGGCCGCTGTCGAGCGCGAGCGCGAAGAGCAGGGCCAGCACCAGCATCACAGGGACCTGGATCACGAAGAACTTCGCGACCCGCACGACACCTTGGGCGAGGAGCGGGTCCTTGACGGCGGTGACGTAGTTCTCCAGCCCGACGAACGTCGTCCCGCCGATGAGCTTTTGCCGGAACAGACTGAGGTAGGCGGCATACGCGAGCGGAGTGAGGAAGAGCAGGAGGAACAGCACCATGAACGGTGCGATGAACAGAGGGCCTGCCGCACCGTGCCGGAGCATGCCACCGAGCCGGTTACGCCGGTGACGCTTCGACCCTGCTCGGTGCGGGTCCTCGGGGGAGGCCGCGGTAGTGGCAGTCATCAGCGGGCCTTTCTTGGGGATGGGGCTGTCCCGGTCGCGGGTCCCTGCCCTCGCGAGGGGGGGGCGAGGACCCGCCGGGCGTCACGGAGCCTTGACGGTGAAGCCCTGGCTCTTGGCGTAGGTGGTGAGTCGCTTCTGCCACTGGTCGAGCGCGGCCACGGTGTCGGTCTTCCTGGCGAGGGACTTGCCGACGGTCTCGGTCCAGTCCGTCACGGCCTGGTCGAGGAAGGGCGGCCACTGGAACGAGGGGGTGACCGTGTCGCTGACGTCTGCGAACACCTGGTTGACCTTCTGCCCGCCGTAGAACGCGGGCGCGTCACCGGCGAAGGCGGAGTCCGCGAGCAGCGCCTTCGTCGCCGGGAAGAAGGACTGCTTGGTGGTGAACAGCTTCGCGCTCGCGGGGTCGCTGTTGAGGAACTGGGCGAACTGAGCGGCCGCGATGGGGTTCTTGGTCGCCCTGGTGACGGCGGTCGTCGAGCCGCCCCAGTTGCCCGAACTCGGCGCCGACGCGTCCCATTGCGGCAGCGGGGCCGCACGCCACTTGCCGGCGGTGGACTTGGCCGAACCCGCGAGGAAGACCGGTCCCCAGGCAGCGGTGATCCAGGTGGCGTACTTGCCCTTGTTGAGCGCGGAGAACCACGCGTCGGTGAAGTCCGGCTCCACGCCGATGACTCCCTCCTTCGCGAGACCGCCCCAATACGCCGCGAGCTTCTTGGAGACCGCGTCGTCGACGCTGATGGAGAGGTCGCTCTTGCCGGAGGTCGCATACGGCTTGGCGCCCGCCTGCCACAGCAGGCCGTGCCACGCGGCGGCCTCGTTCGCCGCCAGGTTGGTCATGTAGATCTTCGGGTTGGCCTTGTGGAGCTCCCGCGAAGCGGCGGCGAACTCGTCCCAGGTCTTCGGCGGCTCGATCCCGTGGTCGTCGAAGATGTCCTGCCGGTACAGCATGCCCATCGGGCCGGTGTCCTGCGGGATCGCCCAGACCTCGCCGTCGCTGCCACTGACCTGCCCCCACGTCCAGTCGACGAACTCGTCCTTGAGCTCCGAGGCGCCGTACGGCCGCAGGTCCAGCAGACTGTCCGTGATCGTGAACGTCGGGATCGCCTGGTACTCGATCTGGACCGCGTCCGGAGCGCCCTTGCCGGCCTTGAGCGCCGTGCGCAGCTTCGTGTAGTGCGCCACGCCCTGGCCGGCGTTGACGACCTTGACCTTGATGGCCGGGTACTTCTTCTCGAAGAGCGCGACCTCCTGCTTGATGTCCGGGACCCAGGTCCAGAACGTCAGCTCGGTCGGCGTCTTCATCGCCTTGTCGATGTCGGCCTGGCCGACCGGCTTGGCGGAGGACGAGCCGCCGGAGTCGCCGCTGCCGCCACACGCGGACAGCGCGGCGCTGAGCGACGCCGCTCCCGCCGCGGTGAGGAACAGCCGACGGCTCATCCGGGAAGGGCCGGCGTTGAATCTGGGCATGGTGAACTCCCGCCGATGGGCGAAGGGGACGGCACGGCCTGGCGAGGGCGCGCCGAACAGGGATGAGTAGGAGGAGAAGACGGGACGGGCAAGAACAGCGGAGGAGAGGCCTGGGGTGCCGAACAGGCCCACGAGGTCGGCCTGTTCGGGTACGCGCCCCCGGCACGGGCGGTGACCGGCCGACGCACGCCACGCATGCGGTACGCAGGGGAGTCCGTGGGAGAGGGGAGAGAAGCGCGGGACGGAGCAGCGGCCGGTCCGGCTACTGCCTCAGGGCGCGCACCGCCGTAAACGGGTGCCGTTCGGGCTGGTGGACGCTGACCGGTGGGGGACAGGTGGCCCCTCGTCGGAGATCGCGGGACCGTGCGGGCCGGCCACTACCCGGGCGGAGAGGTGGTGCGCCGCTCGCGCCCCGGGGTCGTCCGGGGCGGCCGAGGCGCGGTCGAGGCGCGGACGACGAGGTCGACCGGTGGGTCGCTCGCCGCCAGAGGGTCGGTGTCCGGCTTCTCGATGGCGTGCACGAGAAGCCGGAGTCCTTCCTGCGCCACGGCGTCGAACGGCTGACGCACCGTGGTCAGGGGAGGAGTCACATAGGCGGAGACCGGGATGTCGTCGAAACCGACGACACTGACGTCGTCCGGCACACGCCGGCCGGCTTCCGCCAGCGCGCGGATCAGACCGATGGCCATGTCGTCGTTCGCGGCGAACACCGCGGTCACATCACGGTCGGAAGCGAGCTCGCGGCCTGCCGCGTACCCGGAAGAGGCCGACCAGTCGCCCTCGATGACGGGCGGTTCGTCCCTGCCGCGTGCCGTGAGCGCCGCTCGCCACCCTTCGAGGCGGTCCCTGGCGGCGTACCACCGCCGCGGACCGGCGAGGTGATGGACGGTCGTGTGTCCCAGGTCCAGCAGATGCTCGGTGGCCGCGCGCGCCAGCAGATCGGAGCCGACCCCCACGGTCACGGCGCGAGGGCCGGCGAACGCCGGTGGCGCACCGAGGACAAGGACCGGCACGTCGGTGCTGAGGGACACCGGTCCCTCATCGATCGGCTCGGAGATGACGATGCCGTCCACACCCTGCTCGAGCAGTGAGTCCACAGCGCCCGCGACACCCGCCGGGTCGCCTTCCATCGTGTTGACGACACGGAGGGCGTAACCCGCGTCCCGAGCGGCCCGCTCGACGCCGATGAGCAGCGAGGCGGGCCCGTACAAGGCCGTTCCGAGCGACACCACACCGATCGAACGAGACCGTCCGGAGGCCAGCGCCCGGGCCGCGTGGTTCATCCGGTAGCCGAGCTCTTCAGCGGCTTCGAGTACACGTCGGCGCACCTCGGCGGAGACGTACTGCTCGTCGTTGAAGACCCTGGACACCGTTTTCTGCGAGACCCCCGCCCGACGGGCGACGTCGGCACTGCGCGGCACAGGGGAACTCCCGCCCCGTCTTACCGGTCCCGTCATGACGTCTCCTGATGGCCGCTCGCGGAATCCAGCACAGTCTGCCGTACGGCTGCCATGTGTCTGGCGTGCGTCGGGCGTATGACTGCGCTGTCATGTCTGCGCAGTCATATGTACGCAGTCCCGGCGCCGCGCGTCAAGAGTTTCGGCATGCCTGCCCGTCGACAGAGGTGCGGCTGTCCTTACGTACGCGTCTCGTGGAGGGCGCTGCGAGCGGTGTCCACGAAGTGCACGACCGACTCCCAGTAGGGCCTGTAGCAGGCGTCGAACCGCTCGGCCGCGTCCGGCTCACCGGCGATCATGGCCCCGAGTGCCCGGTAGTTGTCGCTGGTGGACCGCCGGAGCCGGTCCGCGGCCGAGGCCACTTCGGGCGGGCCCTCCAGATCCGCCACCCAGACGCGCTGACGCAGCACGGCGTACTCGCCGCGGAGCCGTAGCCGCAGATCCTTGAGTGTGAGGAGGCGGTCGTCGGCGTCGCTGATCTCGTGCGTGTCGGTCACCTTCCAGTAGAGGTCGCCCATGCGCTGGGCCTGCTCGATGACGTCGACGTACGCGGCCCGCCGGGCCGCCCGGAGCCGATCCGTCCGCACGGTCGCGGCGGCCGCGTCCGCCTGGATGCGCGCCGCCCGGGCGGTGCCGCGGCTGGTCACCCAGCTCGCGAGCACCGCGGTCGCGGCCGTCAGCGCCGCCACCCACAGAGTGCTGTCGCCCATGATGTGAAGGCCCCCAACCGTCAGTCGAGCAGGGCGACTTCGTGGTCCGAGAGGTCACCGAGTCGCCAGGTCCCCGCGGCCGCCGCGTTGATCGTCTCCGAGGTCATCGTCGGAGTCTGACACGGGCGACGCGGACGGGGGAGCGTAGGCCGAAAGTGCCTCCTCGACCCCTGCCTGGACCAGGGGCGGCGCGGGGCCGGGAATCCGTGGCGCCTAGACTCCGAACGTGGATACCACTGCGCTGGAGCGGCTCGGCACCGCCAAGTACCTGCTGATCACGAGTTATCGGAAGAACGGCACCGAGGTCGCGACCCCCGTGTGGGTGGTGCGGGACGGCGAGACGCTCGGTGCCTGGACGGCGGCCGACTCCTGGAAGGTGAAGCGGATCCGCAACCGCGCCGACATCCTGGTCGGACCGTGCGACGTGCGGGGCAAACCGACCGGCGAGCAGATCCCCGCCACCGCCGAGGTCTGCGACCAGGAGGGCACCGCTCGCTACCGCGACCTCATCGCCCGCAAGTACGGCGTCCTCGGCCGACTCACCCTGTTCGGCAGCCGACTGCGGCGCGGGAAGCAGGGGACGGTCGGGATACGGATCTCACTCGTGCCGTAGCCACACGTAGGCGACGGGCTGCAGGGTGTTCCAGGCTTTGGCCAGATCCGGGTCGACGGTGACGAACCCCGCTCCGCGATAGCAGCGCAGAGCCCTGTCGTTGTCCGGGTGCACCCGCATGAAGACATCGGAGTGCCCGGCGCTTTCGGCCTCGGAGAGCAAACCCCGGACGAGGACGCGCCCGAGGCCCCTCCCGCGGGCCTCGGGCGCCACGATGATCCGTGCCAGCTCGACCTCGTCCTCCTCGGCGTCGAACCACAACTCCCCGTACGCGACGACCCGTTCACCCTCGACGAGCACACGCGCCGCCACATCGTCGTCCCGCTGCCACCCGAGTACGGTCCCCTCGGTCACGGGAAACTCTCGCTGTCCGCACCACATCGCGACCTCCGTGGCGGAGGCGGGCCAGCTCGCCACGGTGATCGCGTGAGCGGCGGTGAAGGGAAGAAGGTTCATCAAGGTCCGTTCGCCCTGGAGGCAGGGGGTATGCGGCGACGGTGTCAGGCCCGCGGTCCCTTCTCGTTGACCAGCACGGCCGCCCCGTCGAAGCGGCCCGCCTTCAGATCCTGGAGCGCCTGTTGTGCCTCGGCCAGAGGATACGTGTGCGTGGTGGCGTGTACGTCGTAACGGGCCGCGAGGGTCAGGAACTCCCGGCCGTCCTCACGGGTGTTGGAGGCGACGCTGCGCACCTCCCTCTCGTAGAAGAGCTCACGCTGGTAGTCGAGCGGCGGTACCTCGGTGAGGTGGATGCCCGCGATCGACAGGACCCCGCCGCGGTCGAGGGCCCGCAGCGCGACCGGGACCAGGTCGCCGACCGGGGCGAACAGGATCGCGCTGTCGAGCGGTTCCGGCGGTGCGTCGTAGGCGCCGCCGGCCGAGGCGGCGCCCAGGTCGAGGGCGAGGCGCCGGGCGGCCGGGTCGCGGGTCAGCACATGGACGGTCGCGCCCTGTGCGAGCGCCACCTGTGCGCACAGGTGCGCCGAGCCGCCGAAGCCGTACAGGCCGAGGCGCCCGCCCGGAGGCAGCGACGCGCGTCGCAGCGCGCGATAGCCGATGATGCCCGCGCACATCAATGGGGCGAGGGCGACGTCGTCGAGGCCGCCGGGCAGCGGATAGGCGAAGGCGGCGGGCACGGTGGTGTATTCCGCGTAGCCGCCGTCGGCGTCCCATCCGGTGTAGACAGAATGCGGGCAGAGGTTCTCGTTCCCGCGCGCGCAGTACGTACAGGTTCCGTCGGTACGTCTCAGCCATGCCACGCCGACCCGGTCGCCGAGGTCGTATCCGGTCACCGCCTCGCCCATCCCCGCGACCCGCCCGACGACCTCGTGACCGGGTGTCACCCGCGGTCGGCGCACCGGCAGATCACCCTCGGCGACATGCAGGTCGGTGCGGCAGACACCGCAGGCGCTCACGTGGACGAGGAGTTCGTCGGGGCCCGGCGTCGGGACCGGTTTCTCGACGAACCTCAGGGGTCCCTGCTCGATCGGTCCCGGCTCGGCCACTTCCCAGGCGTGCATGGTCGTCATGTCGTCGTCCCTCGGTCATCGTCATTCTCTCGGTACGGAATTTCATCTTCGGTGTATTTCTGAATCGCCAGTGAACCGGCGAATCGAATTGCGTCGTATTTCTGAGGGACAACGGAAAGGATCGTTGACGCGAACGTGGTGCGGTGCCAACGTGCAGCACCAGTCCTCCCGGCCGGCCGGGACTCCGGGTGGTGTCGTCCGGACACCACCTGCTGATTGGAGCATTCAGGCGAACGGAGGACTTGTCGCCATGTCAACAGCCAGTGGAGACCCGACCACGGGTTCGGCCGACTTCTCAGCGGCGCCCTTGGCCGACGCATCCTCTCCCGACGAGTGGGAGAGCAGCCAGAACCCGGTCACGGAGGAGCCCCTCACCGAGGCGCAACCGGCTTCCCAGGAGCCGGTGATGGAAGCCGCCGCGACCCCACAGCCCGGCGCCGCGGGCAGTGCCGCCGCCCCCGCCCCCGCCCTCCGCCCCACTCGCGGCCGGTACCGCGGCACCGGCGGCGGCTACCAACTGGACCTGCGCGTGGACGTCGACAGCGTGCCGGGCGGCCCCAAGGTCCTGCGGAAGGTCAGCGGCGACTTCTTCAGCACCAGCGGAGGCACGACGGCGTACTTCGGCTCCTTCGTCGTACACGCCCCCTCGGTCTCCTGGAGCGCGACCAAGGTCGTCATCAAGGGAGTCGGCAGCTACACCTGGCAGGCCGGCTACCCGATCGTGCAGGTCACCATCCCGCGCCGCAGGACGAACCAGCCGCCCGGCGCGGCGACCGTGCAGTTCTTCCGGCCGCCCAACCAACCGGGTGCCACCTACGTGTGCCCGTACGTCTCGCCGTACTTCCGCACCGTCGAGTGGGAGCAGGACTCCGTGACCGGGTCCGTGCCCTTCCTCTCGTACAACACCGGTTCGCTCCCGCAGCCGCCCAACAGCCCGGCCCGCATCCTCACCGTGCCCCGCGCCTTCGCCGAGGCCGGCATCGAACTGCTCGTGTCCGGCACCGCCAACGTCATCGGCAACAACCAGAACGGCTGGACGAACACCGAACTGCACGCCGCGATGCAGACCAACTTCAGCCTGTGGCGCAACGCCCCGCAGTGGAAGGTATGGCTGCTGGTGGCCAGCGCCTACGAGGGCATGGCGGGCGTACGCGGCATCATGTTCGACGCCGCCGACGCCTTCCAGCGGCAGGGCTGCGCCGTCTTCTACGACCTGATCAAGGGCACCGACGCCGAATCGCAGCGCGCCCAACTGCGCACGTACGTCCATGAACTGGGGCACGCCTTCAACCTGCTGCACTCCTGGCAGAAGAACCTGGCGCAGCCCCCGGCCCCGCTCGGCGGCAACAACGGCCTCGCCGACCTCTCGTGGATGAACTACCCGCAGAACTACCAGCCGTTGAACGGAAACGGCGGGGCGGCCGCCTATTGGGGAGCTTTCCCCTTCCAGTTCACCGACAACGAGCAGATCCATCTGCGGCACGGCTTCTACAAGAACGTCGTCATGGGGGCCAACGCCTTCGGTGTGGGCGCGGCCGAAATCGAGCCCGAACTCTTCGACGAGCCGCTCGCCGACGAGTCCGGTCTCCGCCTCGACCTGCGCGCCGACAAGAACGGCTTCGCGTTCGGTGAACCCGTCGTCGTCGAACTCAAGCTGGAGACGACCGACCTGCGCGGCCGTTCCACCCACAACCACCTCCACCCGGACGACGAACTCGTCAACATCGCCATCCGGCAGCCCTCCGGCCGCACCGTGCTCTACCGGCCGCTGCTGCGCCGCTGCGTCGACCAGGACCAGACCGTACGCCTGGACACGAGCAGGCCCGCCCTCTACAGCAGCGCCTACATCGGCTACGGCCACGACGGGCACTACTTCCAGCAGCCCGGCACCTATCAGCTACGCGCCTCCTATGTGGCCTCGGACGGGTCCCGGATCGTCTCGCCGGTGCTGCGGCTCACCGTCAGGCACCCCGTCAGCCAGACCGACGTGCAACTCGCCGAGCTGATGATGGGCGAGGAGCAGGGCAAGATCCTCGCGCTGCGGGGTTCCGACTCCCCGTCACTGCAGTCCGGCAACGACGCGCTGCAGGAGATCATCGAGCGCCACGGCACGCACCCCTTCGCCGTGTACGCGCGACTGGCCAAGGGACTCAACTTCGAGCACGAGTTCAAGAGCCTGAGCCCCGACAAGGCCGAGCTGACCGTACGCCCGCCCGACCCCAAGTCCGGGATCGAGCAGCTCAGCCAGGTCGTCAAGGTCTCCGAGCAGGGCAAGGGGGTCGACAACCTCACCCTGAACCTGGCCACGCGCCGCCTGGCCCGTGCCTACGCCCGCCAGGGTGACCTCGAAGAGGCCAACACGACGCTCGACCGCCTGGTGCGGCACTTCGGCGCGAAGAAGTTCAAGCCGTACGTCGTGGATGCCGTACGGGACCAGGTCGACACCACCAAGGCCCGGCTCACCGCGGAGTTCGGCGACGGCTGACCTGGCCCGCGAGGGCGCTCACGGGTGACCCCTCTGCCCGTGAGCGTCCTCGCGACCCCGTGATCGCCGTGATCGTCGTGTCGTGATCGCCGTGAGAGTCTGGTGTGACGGAAGCAGGGACCGGAAGGAGCCGGGCGTGCTCGACCTCGTCCTGCACGGACCAAGCGGCTCGCAGCCCGTCGGCCGCCCGGCCACGGTCCGGGCGGAGATCCGCAACACAGGGGAACGTGACCTCTGGATCGCGGGCGTGCTCGACGGTTCCGAGAACGGCCTGCGCTACCCCCACTACCTGCCCGCCATCACCAGGGCCGACAACGGCGGGCTGGTCGCGCGCCCCGCTCCGGCCGAGGACCCCCTCGTCGGACCTCTCCGGGCGAACGATCTGCGCCGGCTGGCGCCGGGCGAGTCCTGCGACCCCACCACCGGACCCGGGTGCCTCCCGCTCATGACCTTCGCCCACTTCACTCCCGATCGCCCCGGCCGGTACGTCTACACCCTCACGCTCTCCACCGAGTCCACCGCCCCCGAGCAGTGGCTGGGCGGCTTCGCTCTCCCGGTCGGCACCGAACGGGAGCAACTGCTCGCTCTCGTCGCACGGGTGCCGCGTACGACGGTCACGGCGGCACCCGTCGAGGTGGAGTTTCTCTGAACGGTCCTCGCCGTTGAACTCCCGGGCAGCGTCGCGCGTATCAATGGCCAGTACCACCGGGAGGGGAGAGCAGCGTGTCAACACCATCCGATCCCGAGACCGCGCCGAAACGTCCGGCGCTCGAGCCCACTCACATCCTGGCCCGCCGCCGGCCGGGCGCTCTGTCGGAACTCGTGCGACAGGTCAACGCGGCGGAACGCGCACGGGACGAGGAGTACGAAATCCTCGCGGTACCGGCGGCCGACACCACCGCGCCGTCGGCGGCGTCCTGGCAGGCGGAGGACGACACACAGGAACTGCCGCCCGTCGTGGGCGAGCAGCGGGCAGACCCACCGACCCGGGGCGGACCACGGAGGGCGTCGCCGCGTACGGCCTGGCTCCGTCGTACGGCGATCGCCGTCGCCGCCGTGGCGACCGCCCTGGCGGGATTCGGTGCCGCGTTGCTGCTCACCTGGGACAGGGACGCCGGAGAGTCGCAGGCGCGTCCCCCTGCCGCCTCCGTCCCCCCGCCGGAGCCCGCCACTCCGTCCCGCTCGGCGGCCGACCCGGGCGGCGCGGCCGACCCGGACGGCCCCGGCACCCTGCGCGAGGGCGACAGCGGCCCGGACGTGAGCGAGCTCCAGGAACGGCTGCTGCGCATCCCCAACGTGTACCAGGACGGTTCGACCAGCGGCGAGTACGACGCCACACTGACCGCCGCGGTGGCACGTTTCCAGCTCTGGTACGGCATCCGCGGCGACGAGACGGGCGTGTACGGCAACGACACCCGCCGCGACCTGGAATCCCGCACCGCCTCCTAGCCTCGCGCTTTCATACAGCCCGCGGACGGCGTAAGGGGACATGGCCGCGCGCGCCTGACCAAGGTTCACACCTCGACAACCCAGTGGTCCACCAGCACGTCAGCGCCTGCGTGAAGACGCGGTCAGGCGGGCTGCCACAGCTCGACCCGATTGCCCTCAGGATCGGTGACCCAGCCGAATCGACCGACACCCTCCATGTCCTGCGTTTCTTCGGCCACGTCCGCTCCCTTGGCGCGCAATTGCGCGAGCATCGCATCCAGGTCGCGGACCCGGAAGTTGAGCATGGTTTGCTGGGCGCGGGACCCGAAGTAGTCGGTCTCGGACTCGAACGTCGCGAACACCGTCAGCCCGGCTCCCTGGTGCCACAGGCCGTTCTCATCGGCGTCCAGGCCTAGGCAATCGCGATACCACGCGCTCAGGGCCGCCGGGTCGGCGGCCCGCATGAAGTATCCACCGATTCCAAGCACACGTTCCATGCCGCCATCTTGCCAGGACGGCGATCGGGCGGGCCGGCACCACACGATCGCTGCGGGCGCCGGCGGCGTGCTGATGGGCCCGCACGATGGTGGAGTCCACCGCGCGGCGGTAGCCGAAGCCTCCCGCCGCGCCAGCCTTGCCCCCGACGTCCTGCGCCGGGGCCGCCGGCGTCAACCGGCTGCCCGACTCCGATCCCGCGGCCGCGCTGCCGCGCTTGACGCCGCGTGTGCTGCGAGCACTGGACCAGCCTCGGCACGGCCCACGACGATGGCTGCGAGCACCGGACCCCAAGGAGCAGAACCGCATGAAGGCCTACTTCCGCCTCCTCTGGGCATGGTTCACCGGCAAGGCCCCCGCCCACTGCCACGAGTGCGGGAACGAGATCACCGGCGGCATGTGGAGCGAGGGCGCCGGCGGCTGGACGGACTACCGGTGCACCGACTGCGGCCCCGGGCCCGACGCGTTGTGACCGGCCCTTCCTCGGCGCCCCGCGGCGAACGCGCTGGAAGGCTGGCTCACCGCCCGCCAGGGGCAGCATGATCACGTCGATGTCGGCCTCGCGCACCAGTTCCGTGAGCGTGCCGTGGTCGTACATGCCCGCACCGATGGCGGCGAGGTGTCGAGGTGTCGAGGTGGGCAGAATCCCCACGAGATCAGGGCTTGCGGGCCACGCCCCCGTAGACGTCCGTGGGCTTGGGCGAGGTACCGGACTCCGGACGCCACAGCGGGCAGGACACGATGCCGGGCTCCAGCAGTTCGAGGCCCTCGTAGTAGGCGGAGAGCTGTTCGGGGCTGCGCAGCACGTACGGGATGGCGCCCGTGTCGTCGTAGCCCTGCTGGGCCTCCTTGAGGGCGGTGTCGGTGTCCGTGCTGTCGTAGTGCACGAAGTAGCTGCCCGACGGCAGGGCCGCCTGAAGACGGCTGACGATCGACTTGGCCTCTTCGTAGTCCTGGATGTGGCCGAGGATGCCCATGAGCATCAGCGCCACGGGCCGGTCGAAGTCCAGGATCTGCCGCGCCGCGTCGATGATCTTCTCGGGCTCGTGCAGATCCGCGTCGATGTAGTCGGTGACGCCCTCGGGTGTGCTGGTCAGCAGCGCCTGTGCGTGACGGAGCACCAAGGGGTCGTTGTCCACGTAGACGATGCGGGACTCGGGCGCCACGCGCTGGGCGACCTGGTGGGTGTTGTCGTACGTGGGCAGGCCCGTGCCGATGTCGAGGAACTGGCGGATGCCGAGGTCTCCGGCCACGAAGGACACGGTGCGGATCAGATAGTCGCGTGAGGCGCGGGCCATCGTCTCGATGTTCGGCGCGACCTCGCGGTAGGCGTCACCGGCCACCCGGTCGACCTCGTAGTTGTCCTTCCCGCCCATCCAGTAGTTCCAGATGCGGGCCGAGTGCGGCACCGTGGTGTCGATCTTGGACAAGGCTTCCTGGTCGGGGGTGGGCCGGCCGTCTGTCATGAGGATTCTCCTGCTCTGTCACGCGCTCTGCCGCTAACCTACCGTCAACTTCCGTAACCTACCGTCAACTTCCCTGTGCGGTAACCCAGTTCAGAATTGTGACCGGGCGCCCCGCAGGACGTGAGTACGCGTGCGGGAGGCACCCGGTTGCGCGGGCGTCGTGGTGCGGACGTCGTGGTGCGGACGCGGGGGAGGGTCTCAGGCGACCAGGAAGTCGGCCTTGCCGGACTTCGCGCCGTCCAGGAACGACACCATCTCGTCCCGGGTGTAGATCAGCGCGGGCCCGTCCGGGTCCGTGGACTGGCGGAAGGCGACGCTGCCGTCGGGCAGCCGCTTGGCCTCCACACAACTCCCGCCGTTCGTACCGCTCCAGGGCTTCTGCCAGCCCTCGGTTCCCAGATCGATGGCCGGCATGCCGCTGTAGATGGGGCCCATGGAAGCCATGACTCACAACTCCTTACGCAGTTCACCCAGGATGGCCCTGGTGCGAGCGACCGGCTCCGCCTGTACGGACATCCGGTCCAGTACTTCGAGATACGTGACGACGTCGACGGGCTGATCGACATAGACCGCGCCGGCGAGGCTTTCCGTGTAGACGACGTCGGGAAGTTCGGAGAAGCCGAAGCGGAAGTAGTGGAACGGGCCGAAAGCGCCGGGATGCGCCCCCGTTCCGAGACGGATGATCTGGATCCGGACCTTCGGCAGGTCCAGAGCCTCGTTCAGCCGGTCGATCTGGGCCCGCATCACCTCGGGTCCGCCCACCGGCCGGCGCAGCACCGTCTCCTCGAGGACGGCCCAGATGGCCGGTGACTCCGGTTTGGCGAGCAGATCCTGGCGCTTGAGGCGCAGCGCGACCCGGCGGTCGATGTCCTCCTTCGTCTCGTTCGGGAACCCGACTCGCATCAGCGCGGCGGCGTAGTCGTGTGTCTGCAACAGACCTGGCACATAGTGGGGTTCGTAGAGACGGATGACGCTGGCTTCGCTCTCCAAACTGACGTAGGCGCTGAACCAGTCCGGCAGTACGTCGCGGTACTTGTACCACCAGCCGGGCTGGTTGGCCTCCCTGGCCAGGGAGAGGAAGTCGTCCACCTCCGCCGCCGGAACCCCGTACGTGTGCAGCAACTCCCGTACGTAGGGGATACGGAGGCCGACCTCGGCCTTCTCGATCCGCCGGACCGTCAGAGGAGTCACCTCGATGGCCCGTGCCGCGTCCTCGAACGACACCCCGGCCTTTTCCCGCAAGTGGCGGAGGCGCTTGCCGAGGACCATCCGCAGGACGGTCGGCGCGCTGCCGCCAGAGCGGTTGTCGCTCACGTCCTACCTCCCGAAACGGCCTTCACAGCGTGCAGTGTGCCACGCCAACGCTGACACAGACAGAGCTATAAAGATCGTTCTGAAATTATCAGAACGCATGTTGCGGGTTGAGCCTGTCCGCCATCATAGTGATCGAGTGACCTGTCGCACAGTCAGCGGCGACGGCGTTCAACCGCGCCTCATCGCTGCGGACTTGACGCCTCGGCAGGTACGCAGATGCCGCGCACCGTGATGCGAGACCTGGATGGCCACCGTGACCGACGGACGAACGAGTAACCGGGGCAAGGGCCCCACACTCGCGCCACGGGTCAACGAACCGGGCCGCCTTCAGAGCGCGGAGGCCTCCTACGACAGCTCCTGCGACAACTCCTGCGACAAGGCGTCGGTCACCCGCCGGCTCAACGGCCGGCATCCTCTCCGTGCTGCACATGAAGGAGGCACCATGACGGCATCCAGTGTGCGGGCCGTCGCGGCACACCTCACAGGCAAGCGGGTCCTGCGGGGGCTCTCATGAACGGCTCCGGTGCTCCGGGGCACCTGACCCGCGGCGAAGTGGGCGAAGTCCACGAGGAACACACGAGCCCCGCGCAGGACGCGTCCCAGGAGGGGTGCACGGCTGTGCTCCCCGCGCTCGCCTCCGCCCTCGCCCACGAACTAGTCCGCAGGGCCGACGAGGACCGCCGGCTCACCCTGGACGCGCAGCGGACTCCCACCTCCGCCTCCCGCCGCCGCATCAACGAGTGCCGCAAGGACAACGCCGAAGCACTCAAGACGATCGTCCGACGGCACGCCTGGCCGACCGCCGACCTGGTCGGCGCGCCTGCCTCGACATCGGCGCTGATGATCCTGCTGCACGCCCCGGACCTCGACTTCCAGATCCGCTGCCGCGACCTGATCGCCCAGGCCACGGCGGACGGGCGCTGCCCGGCCCTGCACCACGCCTACATCGCCGACCACTGCGCCGTCGAGCTGGGCCAGCCGCAGTTCTACGGCACCCGCATCGACCCGGCGACCTTCCGCCCGTACCCGATCCGCCGCCCGGAGACTCTCGACGAGCGCCGCCACGATGTCGGGCTGGCCCCGCTCGACGAGCAGATGCGGATGCTGCGCCAGGGGGTGTGAGGGACGGCGGATCGCACACGAGCGGCCCGTCGTCGCACGGTCGTCATCCGGCTGGGTCGGGCTCCGGCTCGATCAGCCCCGCGCGGTAGGCGAGGGCCACGGCCTCGGTACGACTGGCGGCGCCCAACTTGGCGAGGATGTTGGAGACATGGACGCTGGCGGTCTTGCCGCTGATGAACAGCTCCTCGCCGATCTGGCGGTTGGTGCGCCCGCGGGCGAGCAGCAGTAGGACGTCGTTCTCGCGAGCGGTCAGCGCGGGGAACCCGCCGGCCGTGGATGAACTCTCCGCGAGGCGGCCTCGTCGCACGAGAGCGTCCACGCGCTCGCGCAGCGGCACGGCGCCGAGCCGGTCGGCCGTGTCGCGCGCCGCGCGCGCCTGCTCGGCAGCCTCCTCACGGCGCCCCACCGCCAGCAACGCCTCCGCGAGGCGGAGTTGGCCGCGGGCCTGCTCATAGACATCCCCGTAGCCGAACGCGGCGACGGCCTTCTCCCACGCTTCGACATCCGGCCCGGTCGTGGCACGCACCCATTCCGCTTCCGCGCGGGCCAGCCAGGCCAGGCCCTCGGGACCCTGCTGCACACCGTCCTGGCCCTTGGCGGCCGTCACCCGGGCCAGCTCCACCAGTTCCGTCGCCGTGTCCGCCCAGCCGCGAGCCCCCGCTTCGTCGCCGGTCAGCCGCAGCTCCACGGCCGTATCCGCGATGGCGGCCAGGACCAGGGCCGCGAGCCGGACGGCGACATCGGGGCGTTCGGCACCGGAGTCGTCGTCGAGCGCCGCCATCGTCGTACGCAGCTGCTCGACGGCTGCCTCGGGATCGCCCCGCAGGGCCGCGGCGTCGGTGAGCACAATGCCCGCGACGAGCGTGGCCATCCAGTCGAACGGCCCGTCGAGGAGGGCACGGGCCCGCTCGGCGGCCGTCTGATCGCCGCGGGCCAAGGCCACGTACAGCGCGGGAGCGATCGCGAACCCGCCCGCGGCGGGCAGCCGGCCGGTCGCGGTGACCGCCGAGCGGGCGCACTCGTCCCAACGGCCCAGGGTGTAGAGCACCATGGAGTGCAGGTAGCGAATCTCCAGTGGATACGGCGAGGAGAGCAGCCCGGCGCGGTCCGCGCGCGCCAGTCCTTCGGAGATCCAGGTGAGGCACTCGTCCAGGTCGCTGGATTCGTACGCGCCGATGGCGAGATTGAAGAGCGCGCGTATCTCGACCGCGACGTTGCCGGCCCGGCGGGCCAGCTCGCGCGCCTCCCGCAGCCGGGATCGCCCTTGCGCGGTACGGCGGTTGTGCACTTCGAGACCGATCAGGGAGATCAGCAGATCGGCCCGGGCGTCGGCCACGTCGAGTTCCTCGGCGACGTGCAGCGCCTGGAGCGCGACCCGGCGGGCGACCTCGTCCTCGCCCACGTAGCGGGCCGCCATGGCATGGGTGGCCGCGGCCCACACCCACGTATGCGACGCAGGCTCCGCGGAGATCAGGGAGAGCGCTTCGCTGCTGTAGGCGAACGCGGCCTTCAGACTGTCGATCCGCATCAGGTTGCCCGCGAGCGTGTAGCGGATGCGGGCGGCCAGTTCCGCATCCGTGTCCGAGCCGACGCCGGCGAGCGCGGCCCGGGTGAGTGAGACCGCCCGGTGGGTTTCGCCGGCGCGGGCGGCGGCCGCCGACGCACGCAGGGTGAGCGTCACGGTGTCGGGAACGCCGTCCGGCCGCGCGGAAGTCGGCACCGCCGACCACAGGTCCAGGGCGGCTTCGAGGTGGCGCAGTTCCTCGGCGGGCGCGCCGATCCGCCCGGCGTGGTCGGCTGCCTCGAGTGAGGCCGCGAGGGCGTCGGCCAGGTCGTGGCTCTCCCGGGAGTGGTGGGCGCGCTCCGCCGCGCTCTCGGCCGAATGGCCCCGCCCGGCCAGCAGCCGGGCGAACGCGCGGTGCAGCCGCACCCGCTCGCCGGGCAGCAGGTCGGCGTAGACGGCTTCACGGATGAGGGCGTGCCGGAAGGAGTAGGTGTTGCCCCCGCCGGGGACGAGGAGCTGGCGGCCGACGGCCTCGCGCAGTGCCGACTCCAGCTCCTGCTCGGGCAGGTCGACGGCGTCGCGCAGGAGCTCGTGCTCAACACGGCGCCCGGCGACGGCTGCCGTGCGCAGTACCTGCTGGGCCGTGGCCGGGAGCTGCTCGCAACGGATGAGGAGGACCTCCGCCAGACCGCTGGGCACGGCCGACGCTCCACCGCGGCCGCCGGGCGGCGCGTCGGCCGTCGCGGCGAACAGCTCCTCCGCGTAGAAGGCGTTGCCCTCGGCGCGCTCGACGATGTCGCTGACGGTGGCCTCGGGCAGGGGAGCCGCCCGCTGGGCCCGGACCAGGCGGGCCACCTCGGCGTCGGGCAGCGGCCGCAGTTCGAGGCGGTCGACGGCGGGCAGCCGCACCAACTCGGCCAGCAGGGGGCGCAACGGGTGGCGGCGATGCAGATCGTCCGCCCGGTACGACGCGAAGATCGCCAGGCGGAGTGCGGAGGTGCCGCCCGCGGGGCGCTGGAGGGTCCCCCGGCTGAGCAGGAAGCGCAGCAGGTCGCGGGAGGACTGATCTGCCCAGTGCAGGTCCTCCAGTACCAGCAGCAGGGGAGTGGACTCCGCCAGGTCGGCCAGCAGAGCGGCCACGCCCTCGAACAGCTGCAGTCGGCTGCCGGCGTCCGGCAGGGCGCTGCCGCCGTCGCCGAGCAGACGGCCGACCGCGGGATGCGCCGCCAGGGTGGCGGAAAGCCGCTCGTCGGCGGCGAGCACACCGAGGATCTCGGTGAACGGCAGATACGGCAGGCCGACGTCACCGAGGTCGACGCAGTGCCCCGTGACGACGGTCATCCCCGTCTCCGACGCGTGCCCGGCGGCCTCGGCCAGCACGCGCGTCTTGCCGACACCGGCGTCCCCCGCCACGAGCACGGCCCGCGCCTCACCGGTCCGGGCACGGTCCAGTACCCGGGTCAGCCGGGCGAGTTCGTCTTCGCGGCCGATGAACGGCGTGGTGAATGTGGTGGTCGGCACCTGACCATCCTGGCACGCGCCTCTGACACGGGTTCGCGGTCGCGTGACGGGCGCGACCGTTCACGGGGTGGGGATGCCCGCCGGGCGGGCGGGGCGGCCGAGGCGGACCGGGACGCCGGGGGAGTACAGCACGCTGACCGGGGGCTCGTCCGGGGTCGGGAGCCCGGCCGCCGCGACCAGGTTCTCTTCACAGGTGAGCAGCTCGGCACGGTACAGCGGCCAGCGCGGGTGCACATTGGGCAGATACGCCAACGGCGCGGTCCCGCCGAAGAACGCGTTGTGCATGCCCCAGCGGGCGGTGAGGAAATGCTCCAACTCCGTGGGTTTCTCGATGCGTTCACCGGTCCGTACGGTGATGCGGCTGTACGCGCCGCGCGGGCCGGGCCAGCGGCGCGAGCTGGTGTAGGTGACGGTGCCGCCCTCGGCCCGGACGGTCATACGCGACCACAGGTACGGCAGCCGGAAGCCGACGCGGCCCATCACCACCGGGATCAGCCGGGAGGCGTCCATCGACCGGAAGACGACACCGCGCCGCCCGTGCGCGTCCACCGAGTAGAGGCGGACGTTGGTCTCCGGAAAGGTCCCGAGGTACGGCACCCCGGGCAGCCGGAGCCATCCGACCCGGTCCATCCGAAAGGCGACGAGCCCGACGTACGTCATTCCGTCGTGCGTGTCGGGAACCGTCCCGGCCGGCAACAGCGGTGCCACGACGCCCGGTTCGACGGCCCAGTGGATGAAGGAGAGGTCCAGCCACTGCTGGGTGAGGAGTGGGGCAGGTATGGGGGTGGGGGCGTCCGGGGTGACGGGAGCGGGATCGGTCGGCACGAGAGCAAGGTTCGCAGACGCGTCCGGTTCGGCGCGGACAGCCGTCGCGAAAAAGGTTGCCCGCGGACCGCTGAGTTCTGCGCCGGCTCCTGGTCTACCTCTGCGAAAGGCCCATCAACTCCGGAACTCCGGACCACACACAGGAGACAGTGCCATGAGCGTGACCGTATCCCAGTCCACCGTCGCGTCCCCGTCCTCCGCCGGCTTCCTCGCCACCCGCCCCGTGTGGCAGGTCGGCGCCCTGGCCGCCCTCGCCGGTGCCGCCGTGACCGAGGCGTTCGCGCTCATCGCCCGGGGCGCCGGCGTACCAATGGACGTGGCCAGTCCCGGGGCCAAAGAAGCCGCGGAGATTCCGGTGGGCGGCTTCGCCGGGGGCGTGCTGTTCTGGTCGGTCGCGGGGATCGTCCTCGCGGTGGCCCTCGCCCGCTGGGCCCGGCGGCCCGCCCGTACCTTCGTGGTGACCACCCTCGTGCTCACCGCGTTGTCCCTCGCGGGTCCCGCCATCGCCCCGCACACCGCCACCTCCACCCAGATCGTCCTGGCCGCCTCCCACGTGGTGGCCGCCGCAGTGATCATCCCCCTGCTGGCCCGGCGGCTCTCCCACCAGCACCGGTGACCGACGCCGCGCCCCCAGCTTGTTGTTCAACCGGAGCACCGGGACTTGGTGCCCTTGATCGCCAGCACGGCCGGCGTCGGGGCACCGCCCTCGGCGAACCGGTCGAGTGTCAGGCCCGCATCGAGGAACCCGTGCAGCAGTTCAGGCAGTGGGAGATGGCTGGCGCCGACCTTGTCGCGTACCCCCTTGTCCGTCCAGGACGCCTTGGTCCAGTGGCCGTCGAGATAGCCGGGGCGGATGACCACCGCTTCCAGATCGCCTCGATCCGCGAACCCGCCGCAGAAGCAGGGATGGACCCCGACGTGCACGAACACGCCGCCCGGACGCAGGATCCGTGAGACCTCGCGCAGCACCTGCGGATACTGGGGCATGTCGGTGTGAGCCATGACCGCGACGACGGCTGACAGAGAACCGGCCCGGACCGGCAACTGCCCCGCGTCAGCCTGTACGACCGGCAGCCGCTCACGCGCATGGCGCAGCATCCCGCCGGACAGGTCGATGCCGACCGGGGTCCAGCCCAGTGTGCGGAGCCGGTCTGCGTGGACGCCGGTGCCGCAGCCGATCTCGAGACAGGTGCCGCTGCCTGCACCGAGGAACTCATCCAGGAGGAAGCCCAGGCTCAGGGGGTGCCCGTCTCCTGCTGCGGGGCGTGGGCGATTGAGGAACTCGGTCTCGTACCAGTCAGCGATCTCGTCGTATGCCGCCGCCGTCACCATCGTCTCCTCCTCCGCGGCCCCGGTCGTCGGCCGTCCGGGGCCATGCGGGGCCATGCGGGCATTCGAGCTTCACCGACCGTGGTCCTGATGGGCCGCTTGTGCAATGGCTGCCCATACGGGCCGATTCTGCCCGGGATTCCGCCCGAGGCGGAACCGTTCGGCTCTGCCTCAACCAGGGGCCGGTGCCGCATCACGGAGTTTCAGTTCGGCCGGGGGAGCGGGAAGAGCGGGCGAGGGCTGTCGCCGGGGGCGGGGCCGGTGGACTTTCTGACGACGAGGTCGACCGACATGTCCAGCCGGATCGGAGCCGGTGACGGGTCGTCCGAGACGACGCCCAGGACGCGGATGCTCTCCGCCGCCATCTCCTCGAACGGCTGACGGACCGTCGTCAGCGCGGGGGCCGCCGACCGCGCGGCGTCGAGGTCGTCGAAGCCCACGACGGACACGTCCTCCGGAACCCGTAGGCCACGCTCGGCGCACGCTTCGATGACGCCGAGCGCCTGAAGGTCGTTGCCGGTCACGAACGCCGTCGGCGGGTGGTAGCCGTCCAGGAGAGCGTGGGCGGCGCGCCGGGCCGGTTCGGTCTGGAACGGCACGGACTGGAAAAGGGCGCGGTCCGGGCGTATGCGGGCGTCGCGCAGGGCCGCGAGGTATCCGCCGAACCGCGCCCGGCAGCAGACCAGGTCGAGTGGCCCGGTGATGAGGGCGATGCGTCGATGACCGAGTTCCGTGAGGTGCTGGGCGCCGCCAACCAGGTGCGTCAGCCCGCCTACCCCGGGGCCTTCCGCACCCTGATCGGCGGCTGCATCGACGAGTACTGGCCCGCCCGTGACGGCGAGACCTTCGAGGTGAGGTTCGCCGACGGCACGATCGTCCGGGCGCACTGGTGGCAGGACAGCATCCATCCCGAAACCGCGGACGTGATCGCCTCCTACACATCAGGTCACCTCTCGGGACGGGCCGCGATCCTCGACCATGCCGTGGGCGACGGCCGGGTGCTCTACATCGGCACCCGTCTGCCCGCCGACCCCCTGCGCGACACCGTGCTGGCCGCGGTGGCGGACGCGGGGGTCAGGCCGCTCGTCACCGAGGCACCCGCCTTCGTGGAAGTCGCCCGCCGTACGAGCGGTGAAGCGGCGTTCCTGTTCCTGCTCAACCACTCGGAGACCGACACGGCACACATCCCGCTGCCCGAGGAGGGCTTCGACCTCATCTCCGGGAAGGAAACGGGCGGCTCCATCACGCTGGCTCCCCTGGACCTCGCCGTCGTACGGACTGCCTTGGCCGACGTCAGGAGCTCGTGAGGATGACGAGTTGCTGGGTCGCTCGGGTCATCGCGACATAGCGGTCGACCGCTCCTTCGATCCCCTTGCCGAACTCCTCCGGGTCGATGAGGACGACCAGGTCGAACTCGAGCCCCTTCGACAGCTCCGGGGTCAGCGACCGGACGCGGGACCTCGCCCGGAACGTGCCCTCTCCGATGTCACCAGTGCCGATGACGCAGGCGATCCCGTCGGCATGCGCGACGAGCCAGGTGTCGAGGATCGAGTCCAGATCCGCAACGGAACCGTGTACGACGGGGACGTCGCTGCTGCGGATGGAGGTCGGCACGTTGGCGTCCGGGAGCACGGTGCGGATGACGGGCTCGGCTTCCGCCATGATCTCTTCCGGCGTCCGGTAGTTGATGCTCAGGGAGGCCAGGTCGATCCGGTCGAACCCGATCCGCTCGAGCCGTTCCTGCCACGACTCCGTGAACCCGTGCCTGGCCTGGGCGCGGTCCCCGACGATGGTGAAGCTCCGGGACGGGCAGCGGAGCAGCAGCATCTGCCACTCCGCGTCGGTCAGTTCCTGAGCCTCGTCCACGACGATGTGCGCGAACGGGCCGGCGAGCAGGTCCGGTTCGGCGGTGGGCAGTCCGGCCTCGTCGATCAGGCTGTCCTGCAGGTCCTTTCCGCGCAGCATCGTCACCGCACCTTCACCGTCGTGATCCGCCGCGATCACGTTGTCGATGACGTCGGCCATGCGCTCGCGTTCGGAAGCGACAGCGGCCTTGTGACGACGCTGTCGTCGTGCCGCCGCCGGGTCGCCGAGCCGCTGCCGTGCCGCGTCCAGGAGCGGCAGGTCGGACACCGTCCAGGCCTGGGCGTCCTCGCGCCGCAGCTTCCGAACCTCATCGGGGCTGAGCCAGGGAGCGCACATCCGCAGGTAGGCGGGTACCGACCACAGGTCTCCGACGAGGTCGGCCGCTTCGAGCAGCGGCCACGCGCGGTTGAAGGCCGTGAGTAGCTCTCTGTTCTGCCGCAGCGACTTGCGGAGCAGGTCGGGCGAGACGTCGCCGTCGTGCTTGTCCACCAGGATCGTGAGCAGCTCCTCCCAGACCTGGTCGCGCGCCTCGTTGTGCGGAGTACCGGGTTCCGCCGCTTCGAACGCCACGGCCCAGTCGTCGGCGCTCAGCCGGATGTCGGACCAGTGGGTCGTGACCGTCATCCCCTTGTCGGGCGGTTCCTCATAGAACCTGACGGCCGTCTCGATCGCCTCCACCAGGTTCGCGGACGACTTCAGGAGAGCCACGTCCGGGTCCGTCTCGATCGCTGCTGCGGCTCCCTCGGCGACGAGGTCCCGCAGGGTGCAGGTCTGCACGCCCTCCTCTCCGAGGCTGGGGAGGACGTCGGCGACGTAGGCCAGGTAGGGCCGGTGCGGACCGACGAACAGCACGCCGCCCCGACGGTGACCGAGGCGAGGGTCGGAGTGGAGGAGGTAGGCGGAGCGGTGCAGAGCGACGACGGTCTTTCCCGTACCCGGACCTCCGTCGACGACGAGAGCGCCGCGGGATCCCGCGCGGATGATGGCGTCCTGGTCGGCCTGAATGGTGGCGAGCACGTCTCGCATCCGGGCCGACCGGTTGCTGCCCAGGCTGGCGATGAAGGCGGACTGGTCGTCGAGCGCGGCGTGCCCTTCAAGTCCGTCAGCGGTGAACACCTCGTCCCAGTAGTCGCTGATCCGGCCGCGGGTCCAGCGATACCTGCGGCGGCTTGCCAGACCCATCGGGTTGGCGTGGGTCGCCGCGAAGAACGGCTCGGCGGCGGGGGCGCGCCAGTCCAGCAGCAGCCGGCGCCCGGTGCTGTCGGTGAGGCCCAGTCGTCCGATGTACACGGGCTCGGGGCTGTCCGCGCCGACGATGTGTCCGAGGCACAGGTCCAGACCGAAGCGACGCAAGGCGCGCAGGCGACCGGCCAGCCGGTGGACCTCCATGTCCCGGTCCATCGCCTGCCGGCCCACGCCGCCGGGTGCCTTGAGCTCGGCATCGAGGCGGTCGGACAGTTCGGCGATCGTCTGATCGAGGCTCTCCGCGATGGCCGCGAAGTGCTGCTCGTCGCCGGCGATCAGCGTCGGGTCGGCCTTGGGGGAGAGGCGATCGGGAAGGTCGAACGCGCTGGTGGTCAGGTTCATTTGCACACCCGCGCCTCGGCGCCGAGTGCCCGCAACCGCAGCGCGGGCCCCACCACCGGCTCGACGTCACCACACGACCCATTGACCGACAACAACAAACGCACTTCGTGAATCCCTCATTTCCGCAGGTTCTGGCTTTGGCCTGCGATTCTGCGGCATGACCCGGGTCTTGCCGCAAGCCCCCCGGTGCGCTATAAGTTGAGAGTGGCAAGGAGTCGGTGACCTCCTTGCCTTTGTCTTTTGTCGCCCGCTGTCAGGAACTCACCCTTCGGCAGGGGCCACGCCGCCGCCCAACTGGTCGGCCAGACAGGCGAGATACAGGGCCATCGTCGTCCGGTGCTCGCGCAGTGGACGACCGGTGATCTGCTCGATCTTGTTCATCCGGTAGACGACGGTGTTGCGGTGGATGTGCAGGGCGGCGGACGCCCGTACGAGATTGAAGCCGTTCTCGCACCAGGCGGTGATCGTGTCGCGCAGCACCGGCCAGTCGGGCTGGGCGCGCAGGTCCGCGGCGGTGAGTGCGAGCAGGCGGTTGCGGGCGGGCTGACCCACCGCCGCCAGGACTTGGTGCACCCGCAGATCGGTGATCAGGTGGACGGGGGAATCACCGGCCACACGGGCGCCGAGACGGAGCGCGTCGCATGCGTCCTGGTAGGAGTCGTGCAGGCCGCCGACGGAGGCGACCGGTTCGCCGATCCCCGCGCGGGCACTGAGGCCGTCCTGTGCGGCGATGACGTCGGTGATGCGCCGGCAGTCGCCGATCAGGGACGCCATCGGGCGCCTGGCCGAGAGCCGGTGCAGTACGCCGATCCATCCGGGGGCCGTGCCGGCGACGATGTCCTGCGAGCCGGCGAAGACCTCACGGACCGTGCGCAGCAGTTCCGAGCGGACCAGCGAGATGTTCCGGGCGGGAGCGTCCTGACGTCGGGCGCTCACGCCGGGCGCGGTCACCTGGAAGACCACCGCGACCCGTTGCAGTCCCAGGTCGAAGCCCAGCTCGGAGGCCCGGAACACGAGGAAGTCGCCCTCCACGACATGAGGGTCGTACGAGGCGATGTCGGCGAGCAGCTTCTCGGCCGCCCGCTCGGCGAGCAGGCGGGAGCGCAGCATCACGGATTCCCTGAGCAGGATCTCGGTCTGACGCTTCACCAGCAGCCCGAAGCGGCGTACCTGGACGGGAGTTCCGGTGATGCCGACCGTCCCCACCGCCTGGCCGTCGCTGACCAGCGGCAGGGTGACACCGGGGCGTACGCCGCGGAGCCGATGCGCCTGCGACGCGCTGTGCGTGGTGGGCTCCTGGGTGCGGAGCACCTCGATGGACGCCTCGTGGAAGGTGCCGACCCGACTGCTGTCGCCGCTGCCGATGACCATGCCTTCCGCGTCGGTGATGAGCACGTTGAAGCCGATGACCGCGGAGGTGTCCCCGGCGATCTCCTGTGCGAGTGACGGGCTCAGCACGAGCGTTCCTCCCGTCTGGGGGATGGACCCGGAGGGCTGGACGCACCGTACAGCGGATCGAGTGATTTCGGCCACAAGTTCGTACGGAGTGACCGATGACGCACAGCGAGCCTGTCCATAGCGTATGGCCCCATCACATCCCCGCCGGGGCCACAGTGCGGTGAACGGCGGGTCTCCTCAGTGCTGATACGGAAGGCCCAAGCCGATGGCCCGCATGCGTTCTGTTGCCGCTCTTGTCTCCTCACTGCTCCTGATGTCGACGGTCGCCGCCTGCGGCTCGGACAGCGATGACGAACCGAAGAACGTGTCCGCGAAGGCCGCGGCGCTCGGCACGCTGAAGCCCGGCGTCATCAAGGTGGCCGTCCAGCCCTACGCGCCGTACACCAGCGTCCAGGGCGACAAGATCGTCGGGCTGGACGGCGACATCCTCAACTACGCGGCCGGGAAGCTGGGGCTGAAGGTCGAACCCCAGGTGACGGACTTCGCCGGCATGCTCGCCGGGGTGCAGTCCCGCCGGGTGGACATCACCATCGGCGGTGTCGCCTGGTCCGCCGACCGGCAGAAGCAGGGGCTGTTCACCGATCCGCCGTACTACTCGCCGCCCGCCATGGCCGTCCGGGACGGGAAAACCTACAAGACGGTCGACGACCTCAAGGGGCTGGACCTGGGCACGGTCGAGGGATACGTCTGGGTCAAGTCCATCCAGGCCGTGCCCAAGGCCAAGCTGCACGCCTACCCCGACGCCAACGGCGTCTTCGACGACCTCGGCGCGGGCCGTGTCGACGTCGGCTTCCTCGACCCGCTGATCATCATCGCGGCGCAGAAGGAACGGCCCGAGCTGAAGATCGAAACCCAGTACATGACCCCGCCGACCGCCGCCGAGGTCAAGGCCAAGCCGGCCTACGCCTACTTCCAGCCCTATCAGACCGGCTTCTACCTCCCGAAGAAGGCGACCAAGTTGGAGAAGGCGCTCTCCGAGCAGATCGACGCCATGTACCAGAACGGCGAGTTGGAGAAGCTCGTCAAGAAGTACGGCGGTGACCCCGAGCAGTTCCTCAAGCCCGCCGCCGATGTCGCCACCGCACGCCGCGGCGTGGACCGCCCCCAGGACTGGACGCCCCCGTCCATCGCGAAGTGAGGGGATGACGTGTCCGGTCTCTTCCAAGTCCCCTGGTCCGACTACCAGTCCGACCTGATCGACGCGCTCTGGCGCACCGTCTCCTACACGGTGGTGAGTTTCGTCGGCGCGGTGCTGCTCGGCCTCGCGGTGGCGCTGCTCAGGCTGAGCAAGGCATGGCCCGCGCGCGCCGTCGCCGCCCTCTACACCGAGGTCTTCAAGAACATCCCGCTCCTGGCCATCATCTTCCTCGCGTACTTCGGCCTGGCCTCGGCCGGGCTCAAGCTGGACGTGTTCACGGCCGGATGCCTCAGCCTGGTCGTCTTCTACGCCGCCTACCTGTCCGAGATCTTCCGCTCCGCGATCAGCGGGGTGCACGCCGGGCAGACAGAGGCGGGGGAGGCACTGGGACTGGGCAAGACGGGCATCTTCGGTCATGTGATCCTGCCGCAGGCCGTCCGGCTGGCGCTGCCCGGAACCAACACCTTCCTGGTCGACCTGCTGAAGTCCACGTCATTGCTGGTCACCATCTCCGCCGCCGAGCTGATGTCCGAGGGGAGGCTCATCACCTCGTCCACCTTCCGGGCGCTGGAGGTCTACCTGGTCATCTCGGCCATCTACTTCGCCCTGTGCTATCCGCTCTCCCAGCTGCTTCTGCTGCTGGAGCGGAAGGTACGGGCGGGCGTCCCGCTGTCCCCGTGGCGACGGCGTCGGGTCCGGGCCGCGCGTTCACTGCTCGTGGCCGACCTCGATGCCGGGGCCGACCGCAAGGAGGCGACGACCGTATGACCGAGCCAGTCACCACCGCCCAGGCCACGGCGAAGACCGCCGCGCCGACACCGCCCACCACCGATGCGGTCGTACGGATCGAGGGGCTGTGCAAGTCCTTCGACGGCCGCCTGGTGCTCGACCATGTGAACCTGGAGGTCGACCGCGGCCGCATCGTCAGCGTCATCGGGCAGAGCGGCGGCGGAAAGACGACCCTGATGCGCTGCGTCAACCTGCTGGAACGGCCCGACCGGGGCACGGTCGAGGTCGCCGGGGAGGTGGTGCACCAGAACGGCCGCATGGTCTGCCGCGACCTGCCCGGACTGCGCCGCACCGTCGGTATGGTCTTCCAGCGGTTCAACCTGTTCCCGCACATCACCGCCGTGGAGAACGTCGTACTGGCGCAGCGCAAGGCGGGCGTCGCCGAGCCGGAGGCACTGGAGCGGGCCGTCACACTGCTGCGCCGGGTCGGCGTCGCCCACCGCGCCCTCGCCCAGCCCGACCAGCTCTCCGGCGGCGAGCAGCAACGCGTCGCCATCGCGCGGGCACTCGCCCTCAGGCCCGAGGTGCTGCTCTTCGACGAACCCACGTCCTCCCTGGACCCCGAGGCCACCCGGGAGGTACTGAGCGTGATGCGGGAACTCGCCGAGGAGGGAATGACCATGCTGCTGGTCACCCACGAACTGCCCTTCGCCCGCGAGGTGTCCGACCACGTCGTCTTCGTCGACGGCGGCCGGATCGTGGAGGAGGGCAGGCCCCAGGACGTCCTCGACACCCCCGCCCAGGCCCGTACCCGGGAGTTCCTCGCCACGTACGGGGCCGGCTCATGACGAGTGCCCCGGGCAGGGCGGGCCCGGTCGGCGACGACCCCGTCGTGGTGGTCGGGGGCGGCGTCGTGGGGTTGTGCGCCGCGTACTACCTGGCCGCGGCCGGTCTGCCGGTGGAGGTCGTCGAACGACGCGCCCTCGGCTCGGGGGTGTCCCGCGGCAATGTGGGATGGGTCTGCCTCAGTCATTCGACACCCGTTCCGGCCCCGGGTGTGGTGCGCTACGCCCTGCGCTCGCTGGGACGGCCGGACTCGCCCCTGTATCTGCGCCCGCTCCCGGACCCGGCGTTCGTACGGTGGCTGTGGCGGTTCTGGCGCAGCAGCACACCCGCCGCGTTCCGACGCGGCTACGCGGCGATCGCCGAACTGAACCACCACACCTTCGACCTCTTCGACGGGATGCGCGAGGCCGGGGTGACCACGACCCTGACCCGGCCCGGCATGGTGCACGCCTTCCTGTCGCCGTCCGAGGCCCGCCACCACCTCGCCATTCAGCGGGAGATGGCGGACGGCCACTACCCGATGCCCGACGACGTCACCACGGGTCCCGACGCACAGATGCTGGACGACGCGCTGTCGCCGGACGTACGCGCGGCCTACCTCGTCGAGGGGGAGGGCGTGGTCGACCCGGAGGCATTCGCCCGCGGACTGGGAGAGGCGCTCGCCGCAGCGGGGGTGAAGGTCCACGAGAACGCGGAGGTCACCGGATTCCGATCGGCGGCGGGACGTGTCACCGCGCTGCGAACCAGCCAGGGCGAGATTCCCTGCGGAGCCGTCGTCATCGCGGCCGGAATGCACTCCTCCCAACTGCTGCGCTCGCTGGGACGGCCACTGCCCCTCCAGGCGGGCAAGGGCTACAGCTTCTCTGTGGACCTGGACCCGGCGCCCCGGCACACGCTGTACTTCGGCGAGCGCAGGGCCGTCGCGTCACCGATCGGCGGCACCACGCGGATCGGCGGCACGATGGAGCTGAGCGGCAACAACAACCGCCTCGACTGGCGCCGTATCGTCGCGGTCGCCCTCGCCAGCCGGCACTACCTGGGCCGCTGGTTCGACGACCCGGACGATCTGGTCGGGCTGATCCGTGACCCCTGGGTCGGCGGACGGCCCTTCCTCCCCGACGGGCTCCCGTTGATCGACCGTGTGCCGGGGCACCAGAACGCCTTCGCGGCCACCGGCCACGGCATGCTCGGCGTCACGCTGGGCCCGGCCACCGGGCACCGGCTCGCCGAGTACGTCCTCACCGGCAGGCGGCCCGAAGTCCTCGCGCCCTTCCGGTTCGACCGACTCGGCCGCTGAGTGCACCGTCGTTTCTGTGTCAAGTCCAGCCGTGTTGCCTTCGGCCTGCTGACGGTCAGCAAGAGCGGTGGGAGGGTGCCCACGCACCGTCCTTCCGGAGGCGATCGCAAGCGGACGGCGGCCAACCGCCACCGCGATCGGGCGCCGCTTCGGCATCCGGCCTGCCACCTTTCCCCGCCACTACGCCAGCCTCATCGACACGCACCTTCTGCCCGGCATCCCCGCCGCCCCCCGACACACACGGACCCTCCCGGGCAGGAAGGAGACGAACCTCAGCCGACTCCGGCAGAAGGCCACCGACCTGCGCCGGACCCTGGAGCTGTACGAAGAGGCCATCCGACAGCTCACCTTCGAGTACGCCCGCCCTACGCGACGGAGCCAGTCCTGTTCTCCTGGTCACGCGCATCCGGCACTCTCCGCCTTCTCAAGGCGTTCACGACGGCGGTCACGACCGCCGTGAGCATCGTCGCCGTGACACTCGATCCCGAGTCCCGTCTACTTCGTCGGCCGGTTGCACCCCTTGGTGGACGAGGTACTCCCTGAGGTACGCAAGCGACTCGAACAGGGCTTGCCGGTCATCCCCCGGATCACGATTGTCTCCCAGATTCTGGGACTCTCGGTAGCACGCGGCGCGGTGCACGCGTGCCTGGCCATGACCCACAACCGCCTACGGGACGCGCTGCTCAAGGCACGCAGTCAGGGACTGCGGCAGGAGCAAGCTGCGTCGGCATTCTGATCCGGACCGTGAGCATGAGGAACGAGAGCGCCGTCGCGACAAGTGGAACAGGCGCCTCATCACCTACGGAATCCAAGCCCAGCACCTCCTTCCCCGCGGAACACTTAGGCCGCGCACGCCCGGGACCTGCGCACGTTCTTCGACTTCCTGTGGTTCGGCCGCGGGTGCGGGCGTGAGGACGGCCGCCGCACCAACCACCCGGAGCTGGTGCTGTTCTCCTCCTGGGGCGAGCTGCAGGACTATGCCGCCTACGACCCGGCCGACCGCGACCTCCAGGCCCGCACGTCGATCGGCTGGTCGCCGTTCTCGATGATGACGGCCTGTCCGGGGAAGTCGAGCATGTCCCGGTAGAAGTGGTCCACCACGTGAGATCGAGGCGGCCCAGCGCCATACCGGCGACCACGTACGGTATGAAGTGATCGCGGGGTAGAAGCCGGTGAGCAGCAGATCGAGCGCTCCCAGGCCGCTGACCGGATGGCAGTACCACCGAGACCTCCAGGATGGAACTCACCTAGGACTTCGGGATCGCGCCGCCCTGCGGCGGCGGCTACTACGCCACCAAGGCCGGGTCCACCGTCACCGACCCGCAGGCCGTGCTGGTCAGCAACAATCCCTACCGCACGGACGATCCCTTCGGATTCGGCCGACGCGAACGCATCGACAGCGCCGCGCTCGGCGCCCTCGGCGTCCGGGTGGACAGCGCGGCCGAGGCCGCCGCGCTGCTCCTGGACCCCGAACCGGATGGCCTCACCGTCCTCACCGCCCCCGAGGTCGTCATCGACGCCGACCGCGCGGAGATCGAGGTCGGCCTCGACGGTGAAGCCCTTGTCCTGCCCACCCCGGTGCACTGCCGTATGACCCCCGGAGCGCTGCGCGTCCGCCTTCCCCGCAAGCGGCTCGGTGTTCCCAAGCGTCAACCGCGCCTGGACTGGCGCCGGTTGCGCAAACTGGCGGCCACGGTCGGCCGTACGGCGGCACCTCGCCGCGGACGCGGTCACTCGAGCATGCGCTGACCCGACCCCTCCACCCCTCAACGCCCAGGCTCGCGGGAAGTTGCACACGGCGGCCGAGCTGTGCCGGTGCTCGCAACGGAGCCAGTCTTACTCTCCTGACCATGCGAGATAAGTTTCAGGCTGGAACTGAAACTAAATCTGCTATATTGCCGCTGAAGCAGCCACGAGGAGATGCAAGCCACGAAGGAGGGAACCTACTGATGACTTCCACGCTGAGTCGAGCGCTGGCCAACTACCCCAACAGGTTCGACCCCGCAGCGCTCCGCGAACTGCCTGAGCGAATCCAGTCCACGGTCAAGCGACGAAACAACGTGCTGGGCCCTGGGTACGCGCTGAACTACCGGGAGCCGGTCGAGTTCGTCTCCGGCCGAGGCGCTCACCTGTTCGACCGGGATGGCAACGACTACCTTGACGCCTACAACAATGTGCCGTGCGTCGGTCACGCACACCCGCACGTTGTCGAGGCCGTGTCCCGCCAGATGGCGGCGGTCAACACCAACACGCGCTATGTGCAGGAATCCCTCGTCGACTACGCCGAGCGTCTTCTCGCGACCATGCCCGAAGCGCTCTCGAGGGTCAGCTTCGCGTGCAGCGGGTCGGAGGCGAACGACCTGGCCATGCGCGTGGCTCGCTTCCATACGGGCGGCGAGGGAATCGTAGTGACTCGCTGGGCTTACCACGGTCTCACTCGCGAGGTTGCGAGCTTCTCGCCGACGCTCGGCGCGGGGTCACCGCTCGGGCCGAATGTGCGGCTCATCGATGCTCCTGATCCACGACTCGTCCCGCCGGGTTCATCGCTTTCCAACTACATGCGAAGCCAGGTGCGAGGCGCGATCAGCGACCTCGAGCGCCACGGCTACAGGCTCGCGGCGCTGATCACCGACTGCGCGCACTCAAGTGACGGCATCTTCACCGATCCCGTCGGTTACCTGCGTGACATGGTCGAGGAGGTGCACGCCGCGGGCGGCGTGTACATCGCCGACGAGGTCCAGTCGGGATTCGCCCGGCTCGGAGAGTCGATGTGGGGGTTCAGTCGCCATGGGGTGCTTCCGGACATCGTCACGATGGGCAAGCCCATGGGCAACGGCATGCCGATCTCCGGCGTGGTGTTCAGGCCCGAGGTGTGCGACGAGTTCGGACAGAATGTCCGTTACTTCAACACCTTTGCGGGCAGTTCGATCGCGGTTGCCGCCGGTGCCGCGGTTCTGGACGTCTTCGAAGCGGAGAACGTGCAGCAGCGAGTTCTCGACAACGGCAGGACGCTTCGGGCCGGCCTTGAGGAGATCACTCGCGAGTCTCCCTACGTCGCGGAGGTCCGCGGCAGTGGTCTGTACGTGGGCGTCGAACTCGTGAAGGACCGGGAGTCGCTGGAGCCCGATCGTGTCCGCGCCGACCACGTCATCAACGACATGCGCGAGCGTCGCGTCCTCATCAGCGGCACCGGGGAAGCAGTCAATGTGCTCAAGATCCGACCGCCGCTGGCCTTCGACTCGGCCGACGTGACGCGATTCCTCGAGACCTTCGCGGAGATCGCCGAGATGCGCCTGTAGCAGGCCGAAAGCCGAAGGGACCGAACGGTGAACACCTCGCCCCCCGCACGTATCGCCCAGCAGTTGTTCGAGGAGAGCGGCCTGGCATGGTCCCACGAGCCCATCGAGACGAACGTGGTGGACGCCCTCCTCGCCCGGCACTACCGGCTGAGCGGACATCTCGAGCGGCTGGCAACCGAGAAGGACGACACGTTCCGGCTGCGGACCGGCACGGCTGACCATCTCGTCAAGGTTTCCCCGCCCGACGAGGCGGTAGCTGTTGTAGCTCTGCAAACGGCTGTGATGCGCCACCTCGAAACCGAGGCTCCTCATCTCCCCATCCAGCGGGTCAAGGAGACCACCGAAGGCAGCGACAACGTACCGATCGCGACGAAGGACGGCCGGGTTCGAGTCCTGCGCGTCTTCGACTTCGTCGAAGGTGCCGTCCTGGCGCGGACGAACCCCGATCCCCACCAGCTCGCCAAGGCCGGGCAGATGCTCGGGCGAGTGGATCTGGCTCTGCGGTCATTCAGGCATCCAGCGGACGAGCGGCGCCTTGTGTGGGACCTTCGACACTTCGACCAGCTGCGGGAGCTCATCGAGTACACGCCCAGCGCCGCGCACCGTCGGCTGGCACAAGAAGTGTTCCGTCTCTTCCACGAGGCCATCGTTCCGAGGCTGGGTGATCTCGAGACCCAGGTGATCCATGGTGACTACAGCCCCTACAACGTCCTGGTGGATCCGGGGACGGACGGCTTCGTCACAGGAGTAATCGACTTCGGTGACAGTATGCGCAGTGCTTTGGTCTTCGATCCTGCTGTGTCTCTCGCGAACCTTCTCGGCCGGACGCCGTTGGATCCCTGGCGTGAGGCATGCAGCTTCGTCGCGGGATACGAGCGGGCCCGGCCGATCAAGGACACCGAACTCCCGCTGCTGCCTGTTGCCGCGCTGGCACGCCTCACACTTCGCGCGCTGATCACCCATTGGCGCGCGGAACGAGTGCCGGAGCGTCGCGACTACCTGCTTGAGCACGCCAGAGACGACTGGGTCAACGTGGAGCGGGCCATGGCCGTTGCCATGGAGAAGGTCGTGGCCCGCTTGCTGAGCACCCGCCATGACACGCCTTGAGCGACGCCACTGAGGCGACACTCCTCGGCGCCCGACACGGCCGACCTGGCCTCACTCGACGAGATCGTCACCCCCCCGGCGACGGCATTGCGTGAACCCCAACTTTCTCACCATCAAACAGAATCGAGGCTGAACCCGTGCGAGAGATCGTCACCTTCGACGCCTACGCCACTCTGATCAACTTTGAGCTCGGGCCCACGACCCTGAAGGCCCTCGAAGACCGGCTCGACCTGGACAACCTGGATGTCGACGAGTTCCTCGACGACTTCCGCGTCATGCGCTTCCAGGCCGTCCTGGAGGCCTACCGCCCGTACCACGAGATCCTGCACTCCAGCCTGCGCAACGCCATGCGCCTGCACGGCCTGGAGTACCGCGACTCCGACGGTGACGCCCTCGTCGAGGCCGTCCCCACCTTCGGC
>NZ_VBZC01000005.1:118877-133814 GCF_005786655.1 Streptomyces montanus | reverse complement strand
CGTCATGCGCTTCCAGGCCGTCCTGGAGGCCTACCGCCCGTACCACGAGATCCTGCACTCCAGCCTGCGCAACGCCATGCGCCTGCACGGCCTGGAGTACCGCGACTCCGACGGTGACGCGCTCGTTGAGGCCGTGCCCACCTTCGGCCCCTTCCCGGAGGTGCCGGACGCGCTGCGCGCGCTGAAGACCAAGTACGAGATCGCCATCATCTCCAACACCGACGACAACCTGATCGCGCGGAACGTCGAGAACATCGGTGTCGAGTTCGACTACGTCATCACCGCCCAGCAGGCCGGCGCCTACAAGCCCGATCGCCAGACCTTCGAGTACGCCTTCAAGACCATGGGCGTCGAGCCGTCGCAGGTCATCCACGTCGCCCAGGGCTGGGAGTACGACCACATCCCGACCCGCGACCTCGGCCTGAAGCGCCGGGTGTGGATCAACCGCTACGGCCACCCGGGCAGCGCCGACTACCAGCCCTACGACGAGCTGCCCGACCTGTCGGGCCTGCCGAAGCTCCTCGGCTGCTGATCCAAGCCGACACAGGACAGAGAACACAGAGCCGAGCGCTGCGAACCCGCCTCCAGCAGGAGACGGCCACGAGGTTCTCCCCCCGAGAGGAGCAGGCGGAGCCACTGGTTCGGGCTGCGTACGGTCTCGCTAAGGTCATGAGGTGAGCAGCATCAACCCCACACCGCGCGACTACAACAAGGCAAATGTCCTTGACGTGGTTCTCGCCCATGCGCCGTTGACCCGGAACAAGCTCATCGAGCTCACGGCATTGAGCAAGGCGACGGTGTCGCGGGCAGTGGAGGAACTGCGCTCTGACGGGTTCGTCGTGGACGGGGGAGTCGACGCCGTCGCCGGGCGTGGCCGTCCGTCGACGTACCTCGACGTGCCCGAGACGGCCGGACACGTCGTGGGGGTCGGCTTCGGCGCCGTGACCACCGGCGTGCTGGTCACCGACCTACGCGGCCGTGAGATCGGACACGTGATCGTTCCGACGGCCGAGCACCACGACGTTCCCGCTGCCGGCCGGTGGCTGGTCGACCTGATCGCGCAGACCAGCGCACCCGCACGAGGGCCGCTGCGCCAGGTCGTCGTGGCACTGCCCGCCCATGTCCGCGACGGCGCCGAGGTCTTTCGGCCTGCCGATCCGATGAAAATCTTCTCCGGCAGAGACCTCCAGCGAGCCGTCGAACAACTCCTCGATGCTCCAGTGACCTTCGACAGTGACGCGAACGCATCCTTGCTCCAGGTGCTCACGGACGACGCAAGCATCCATAACGCCGCCCTGTTCAGCGTCAGCAGCACCCTGAATTTCGCCACCTGCAGGGACCAGGAACTGGCTCGGGGACGTACTCCTGCGTTCGGCGACATCGGTTCCCTCTCCTCGGGCATCGACGACCGCACCCTCAACGGGCTGCTGAGCACCGCAGGGCTTGTGAGGTTCGCTCGTGACCACGGACTGGACGTCGAACGCGTCGAGGACCTGTGGCTGACGTCTCAGGACCATCGAGCCCGTGCGGAGATACTCAAGGCGTTCACGACGGCGGTCACGACCGCCGTGAGCATCGTCGCCGTGACACTCGATCCCGAATCCGTCTACTTCGTCGGCCGGCTGCGCCCCTTGGTCGACGAGGTGCTCCCCGACGTACGCAAGCGACTCGAACAGACCTTGCCGGCCATCCCCCGGATCACGACCGTCTCCCAGGTCCTGGGACTCTCGGTAGCACGCGGCGCGATGCACGCCAGCCTTGCCATGACCCACAACCGCCTACGGGACGCGCTGCTCAAGGCACGCAGTCAGGGACCGCGGCACGAGCAAGCTGCGCCGGCATTCTGATCAGGACCGCGAGCATGAGAACGAGAGCGCCGTCGAGACGAGTGGAACAGGCGCCTTGTCACCTACGGAATCCAAGCCCAGCACCTCCTTCTGACCCTCGGCTTCGTCCTGTCCGGGCCGGATCCCGAGCGCCCGCTCCCGCTCGGCCAAGTCGCCCCACGCGCCCAGCACATCGTCTCGACCGCCATCCGGGGAACCGCCGACTCCGGTCCAGAACAGACGCCACTCATCCACAACTCAGCTCCCTCCGTGCGCAACACAACCTGCCGCAACACGGGGACCGTACACAGAAAGTCGAGTCATGCGGCCACGCGGAAAACCGTGGTCCGGGCGTGGCCGAGGACGTCACCATCCCCCGAAGGCGACGTCCTCGACCGCTCCCCCGGTGCCGGAAGATGGTCTGTGTGTCCGTCGGAAACGGACTCGTGCCGATGGCCAGTGCCGTCACCAGCACATGACCGCCGTCTCGCCCGAACCCCAGGTGGAGTAGAGGCGCACGCGGACGAAGTAGCGTCGGCCCTTGACGAGCCGGACCTTGATGTGAGCGTTGTGCGGTGTCCCGCCGTCGTCCCGTCCGCAGAGGTAGCGCGGCTCGCCGCCCATCTCCTCGAAGACCACGACGACGGTGTCGCTCTCTCCGAAGGTGCCGACGGTGTACTCGCGCGTCTCCGGCGGTTCGACGACCAGGTCGGCCTGTTCGCCGGTGCCGAGGCCCAAGGGCACCGAGCGGAAGGGCACGAGCGTGGTCGGCCGCGGCGTGCCGGCCGGCGGATACCAGCGGTGGACGAACTCCTTGTCGGCGGGGGAGAGGGCGCCGGGCGGCTGCAGTCCCGCCCGGTACCGCTCCGGTTCGAGGATCAGCCCCGCCTCGAAGGGATACTCCATGATCGACTGCGGGTCCCAGGCGGAGCCGTTGACTTCGCCCGGGCCGAGCTTGCGCAGAATGTTGTAGTACGTCTTGTCGCGGTTCCAGAAGTTCGGCGGACCCGCCAGGTCGGCGTAAACGGCTTCGTCGTCCCAGTGGATGCCCGCGAACGGGCTCTGGTGTTCGTGGAGCATGCCGAGGGCGTGGCCGATCTCGTGCAGAGCTGTCGACCGGTTCCCGGGCGCGGTCAGGTCCCAGCCGAAGTTCATGGTGCGCCGGCCGCGGCCGACCGAGAGCGCGTCCCGGCCCACCGTGGAGTAGGAGCCGTCGCCGAGCTGGAACCCTATGCGCAGTTCCGCCTCCGACCGGTCGCCGACTTCGGCGAAGGCGAGGCCGACACCGAGATCCTGCCACTCCTGGAAGCAGTCGCGCACGACGTCCTGCTGCTCCTTGGCGCCGGCCCACGACACCCATCGTGTCTCGTCGGTCCCCGGGACGGGGATGACGGACCCGTCGGTCTCGCCGTCGAAGAAGTAGTAGTGCAGAACAGTGCCGTTGACCCACATCTGGTGGCCGGAGATGAGCGCACTGAGCCGCTCGGCGGTCAGCCCGGGGCCGAAGGCCGGGGCCGGCTGCTGCGGGAGCGAGCAGTAGCGTGCGTTCATGCACTCAGACTGGGGCCGGCGGGCCTCCGTGCGCCTGAGTCGAGGGCTACTCAAGTCCCCCTGTATCAGAACTGAGTAGCCCCGCTCTCATTGGACGTGAAGACCTTCGAACGGGACGCGAAGACTCTTGAAATGCCCTGGCCGTTCACGGGCCGGGAGGACGAACTGGAGCTGATCCGCGGATCGCTCACCGCCGGACGCCACGGCATCGTGGTGACGGGCCCCGAGGGCTGCGGCAAGACCCGGCTCGTCAAGGAGGCCGTCCGCGGCACCGGTTGCGCGACCGTGACGGGCACGCCGGAGACACGGCGGATTCCCTTCGCCGGGTTCGCGCACCTCCTGCCGGAGGGGGTCTCGCTGCACCGAGCGGTCCATCTCCTGGCCGGCGTCCGCAATCTGCTCGTCGACGACGCGCATCTACTGGACGACGCGTCGGCCGCGCTGGTTCATCAGCTGGCCGTGCACGGGCGCACCCGTCTGCTGGTCGTCTCGACGGACAACGCACCCGTCCCCGGCGCGATCCACGCCGAACCCGTTCCCGGCGCGGTGTCCCGGCTCTGGACCGGAGAGCTGCTGCCGCGCCTGCGTCTGGAGCCGCTGCCGCCTCAGGACGTGGCCCAGCTGGTGGCCGCGGACGTGGACGGTGCCGTGGAGCAGCTCACCGTGAACCGGCTGCACCGGCTGTGCCAGGGGGACCTGCGGCTGCTGCGGGAACTGCTGGGCGCGTTGTGTCGACGGGGACTGCTGACCCGGGCGTCCGACGCGTGGGCCTGGCGGGGCCCGGTGCCGGTGACCGCGACCGTGCGGGAGCGGACCGCGAGCGCCCTCGACCGCTTGAGCCCGGACGAGTCGGCGGCTCTCGAACGGCTCGCCTTCAGTGAGCCGCTGGGCCTGGACATCGGCGAACTGGACGAGGGGCTGCTCGAACGTCTTGAGGCCCAAGGGCTGATCGGCATCGACGAACACTCCGCCGTTCGCCTCTCGCACCCGCTGCACGGACCGGTACTGCGGGCCGGCGCCGGACAGTTGAGGGCCAGGCGACTGACCCGTACACCGCCCCGGTACGGGCCCGCCCTCGACGCGGAGAGCGCCGCTCTGACGCGACGAATCGAGCAGGCCGACGTACGGGAAGTGCCCACCCCTGTCGGGGACTGGCTGGCCGAGGAAGGCGCGGGCCCGGACAGCCCTGTGCCGGCCGAGTACGCGGCGGTGCGAGCCCGCGTCGCACGGCTGCGCGGAGCGTTGCGGGAGGCCGTGGCGTGGGCGCGAGAAGGCCTGCGGACGGCGGCGGACGATCTGTCCTGCCGCGCCGAACTCGCCCTCGCCGAAGCGCAGTCGGGCCATGCGACAGCAGCCCACGACGTGCTGGAGGGCCATCCGGCGCCCGGCCAGGCGGCCACCTGGCTGTGGGCCGCCCGGGGAGACACCGGCAAAGCGCTGAAGGCGGTCTGCCTGGAACCGGTCAGCGGGGACTTCAGCGGGGACAGCGCCTTCGCCCTGTACGACGCGGTGCGCCTCGGCGCCCCCGATCTGGTCGCGGACCGGCTCGCCCGGCTGCCCGGCGAGCCCGCGGCTCTGCTGGCCCCGCATGCGGACGCGCTCGCCCGGGGGGACGGACCGGCGCTGGACCGGGCGGCCGAACGACTGGAGCAGCGCGGCTTCCTGCTCTTCGCGGCCGAGGCGCACGCGCAGGCCGTACGGGTCCACCGCGACCCGCGGGCCGCCCGCATGTCACGGTCGCGTGCCGTGACGCTGGCCCGGCGGTGCCAGGGAGCCCGCACACCCGCGCTGTCCCGGCTCGTACTGGGCGAACTCACGGCCCGGCAACGGCAGATCGTCACGCTCGCGGCCGCCGGCCT
Organism: Streptomyces montanus; assembly: GCF_005786655.1. Classification (NCBI taxonomy): domain Bacteria; kingdom Bacillati; phylum Actinomycetota; class Actinomycetes; order Kitasatosporales; family Streptomycetaceae; genus Streptomyces; species Streptomyces montanus. The sequence continues at coordinate 128,578 of NZ_VBZC01000005.1, read as the reverse complement.
GAGCAACCGGCAGATCGCGGAGCAGCTGACCCTGTCGATCCGTACCGTCGGCAACCACCTGTACGGCGCCTATGCCCGACTCGGCGCCGGCGATCGTGACGCGCTGCCCTGGCTCGTGGACGCCCCGGAGGAGGCCGGACTGCCGACCGCACGGTCAGCCTGAATCGTCGGCCCGCGCTCCCACACCCCGAGCGCGCTTCAGGCCGCACCGAACGCCGCGAACGCCCACCCGGTGGCCTGGTGCACCGCGTCGCTCGGCAGCGCGGCACGTGCGTCGCGCAGCGCCTCGGCCAGGGAGAGCCCCGAGCTCAGACCCTTGTGCAGCGCGAGCATCAACGCCACCACCGTGGCGTCGTTGACCGGCACGCTGCTCGCCACGATCCCCGCCGTGCCCAGCGACAACAGGGCTGTGACGAGTCCGAGAACCTCGTCGGCGCCGACCGAGGCGAGCCTGGCGGTGTCGCAGCTGGACAGGATGATCCGGTACGGGCTGCGCTGCAGGCGCTCGAAGTCATGCACGATGAGCGGACCGTCGGCCATCCGCAGCGACGAGAACAGCGGACTGTCCGCGCGGAACGTACCGTGTGCCGCGATATGGGCGAGCATGGCTCCGTCGAGCGAGTCCAGCACACGCGGCACCCGGGCGTCGTCGCCTTCCAGCACCGTCGTCCTGCCGTACCGGTCGACCAGCTCGGGCACCTCCGCGCCGCCGGTCGCCAGGCCCGGGCCACGGACCAGCACATGCCCTCCGTCCGGCGGCGGCTCGGTCTCCACGGCGCGCAGCCAGCTGCTCGCCGACGGCGAGACGCTGAGGACACGCTCCCGGAGCGAAGGCAGCAGCGCCCACGGCACGCGGTGCAGACTGCCGGGCGGCACCACCACGACCGGGCCGGAACCCAGATGAGAGACGGCCGCGCCGAGCAGCAGCTCCTCCAGACGCCGCCCCGAGGCCTCCAGCACCTTGAGCCTGCCCTCCGCCCCGGGGTGGGCCAGGCGACGCAATCCGGCCTGCACATGTTCGGCCTCGGCCACCGCGTCCGCGAGCAGACCCGCCTCGAAGCGCCGTACACGGCCGTCGCCGCAGAGCAGCACCTGGACCCGGCCGTCGAGCACGGCGATCTCCACCAGCCGCCCGTCCTCCAACCGCTCCAGCAGTCTGCCGGGATCGAACCGGTGTCCGCCGCCGGGGACCTCACCGCGGATGTGCAGGGTCCGGGAGCGCACCTCGCGTTCCAGGCGGCGCTGTTCACGCTCCAGGGGCGGCACCGGCCGGCCCTCCACACGGGCGGCCTCCGCACGGGCCGCGATCTCCCGGAACGCGGTGAGGCTGCTCAGCAGCGCCGGGTCGGCAGGCGGCCGCGTGGGGGGTGACGAGAGCACCGTGGCCCGCCAGCGCTCACTCCACACGAGCAGCCGCCGCGGCCCACCGGAGACGAGACTGGCCCGCTGAGCCAGGGCGGCGAGCTCCGCTCCCTGCGCGGTGGCGCGGGCGCGCAGTTCCGAGGCACCGAGCGTCATCCGGTGGTCGTCGAGCACGTCGAGCCCGCGCCGGCAGGCCTCCAGCACGCCCCGGCTGGAACCGGCGGCCTGTGCCCGAAGCGCCTGTGCCGCCCAGCCGGTCATCCGCGCCAGCGGCGGCCCGCTCCCTCTGCTGCGGGCGGCGACGGCCAGATGCCGCTCGGCGTCGGCGGTCCAGCCCAGGGAGAGGGCGATCCGCCCCGCGAGCAGCGACGCCTCCGGTGCGGCGGGCGAACCGAATCCGGCCAGCTGTTCGGCCAACTCCGCTGCCTCGGCCACCAGCCGCCCCGAGCTGCGGCCGGCCGCCACCCGTGCCTCGATCGACACCAGCCGCGCGTGCGTCTCCCACCAGCTGCGACGCTGGCCCGCGAAGAGACGTACGGCCAGGGCCGCCCGGGCGATCGCGGTGTGCGGATCGCCCGCCAGCCGCGCGGCGCGGGCGGCGGCCAGCAACAGCTCCGCCTTACGAGTGCTCTGGCCGCCGATGCGGTCGAGTTCGGCTATCGCCGTATCGGCCTCGGCAAGCGCTTCGGGTGCCAGTCCGGCGGCCATCAGGACCTCGCAGCGCCGGATGTAGAACACGAAGATCGGGGTCCCGAGCTTGGCGTACCGCTCGGCGGCCTCGTCGAACAGACGCAGCGCCGCGGGGATGTCGCCCGACCGGAAGGCGGCCAGCGCCCGGCTCTCGACGACATCGGCCTTGTCGTGCTCCTGGCCGGTGGTGTCCCACAACCGTTCGGCCGCGGCGAAGTCGGCGTCGGCCCGCTCCACCGCGCCCAGCGCCAGGTGCACGGTGGCGCGCAGGGTCAGGGCCCGAGCGGTCCAGATGACGTCGTCCGCCTGCCGCAGTACGGGAGTTGCCCGGCGCAGATCGTCCAGGGCCTCGCGATGGTGTCCCAGCACCCACCAGACGTACCCCCGGCGGAACAGGACACGGGCCCGGGTGTGACCCGTACCCCGGGTGACACCGCGCTCGAAAGCGGCCAGCCCCTGCCGAGTGCGCCCCGCGTGCACCAACGCAACCCCGAGCGTGGCCAGGACATCCGCCTCCCGGTCGGCGGAACCCGAACGTGCCGCGAGGTCGCGGGCGCGCCGCAGATGCCGCAGGGCGATACGGAGATCGCCGAAGTCACGCTGCCACATGCCGATCACCTGGTGGGCGACGGAGGCGTGGAGCGGCGACGGATCGGCGTCGAGCACCGCCTCTGCCCTCGCCAACGCGTCGTTGGGGCGGGCGAACACCATCGGGAGGAGATCGAGAATCGCGTCGCTTCCGCCTGTCACCCCTCGGATGGTAGAGGTCCGGGCAGCGCGGCAGACAGGGATGACGCTGTATCAATCCTCATGCTGTATCGATCGTCGTGCTGTATCAACCAATCGTCTGGCGGCTCTGATTGACGAACGTCGGCTCAAGGGGAGGACACGCCATGGCACCTCAGCGATTCCAGGAGCAGTTCGATCAGATCCAGCGCTCGATGCCCGATGTGCCGTTGGCGATGGGCCCGGACGACTCCGCCGAGTTCCTCTACGAGAAGGGTGTCGTGCTGGCCCGTGACGGCGAGGAGGCACAAGTCGTCGAGGACACCGTGCGGGAGCGGTTCGCCGAGTTCACCGGACTCCAGGCGGACAGCGTGCGCAGGGCGGGGCCGTCGGCCGGCCGGTCGGGCATCACCCGTATCCAGGTGGGCGATCCGGGCCAGGGCGACCGACGCGGCGACCGCGCCGTCGCGGGCGCACTGCGGGCGCTGCGCGAGGTGGAGGGGCGGGCCGGGCACCGGCTGGTGAGCCGCAACCACGTGGTGTCGATCGCGGTCAACGCCTGTCCCGGCGACGAGCCCGTGCCCGCCCCGCTCACCCTCCCGCCCAACCCGGCCCTGGAGGAGGGCCTGTACGACCAGGACACCGCCGTCGGCGTCCTGGTGATCGACACCGGGCTCATGCACGACTACCGGGCCTACGCCGCGCTGGCGCACACCCAGGGGGACGGTCAGCTCACCGAGACCGACGACAAGGGAATCCTCCAGCAGTACGTCGGCCACGGCACCTTCATCGCGGGGCTCGTCGCGGCGGTCGCACCCAACACGGACATCACGGTCCGCAACACACTGAACGACGCCGGCGCCATCCTGGAATCCGACTTCGGCGACAAGCTCTTCGAGGCCGTCGACCGGGACGGCTGGCCCGCCGTCATCAGCCTCTCCGCGGGCACGTCGAACGGCAGCTCCGAAGGGCTGCTCGGCGTGGAGGCGTTCATGCGGGAACTGCGCGACCAGCCCCGCACCCTGCTCGTCGCGGCAGCCGGCAACAACGCCAGCGCCACACCCTTCTGGCCCGCCGCCTACGCCAGTGTCCCCGGCTACGAGAACGTCGTGCTGTCGGTCGGAGCGCTGCGCAGCGACGGCGAGTTCGGCGCCTGCTTCAGCAACCACGGCCCCTGGGTGAAGGTCTACGCCCCGGGAGAGCGGCTGACGAGCTCGTTCACCGGCTTCGGCGCACCCGTGCCGTACGTCTACCAGCACTCCTCGTACGACGCCTGCCGGCACGGTTTCAGCTACGCCTGCACCTGCCAGTACCCCAAGCACATCGGCGAGTTGAGCGAGGGGAGCAAGCCGACGTCGGGCCGGCCGGAGCAGGTGATGTTCGAGGGGTTCGCCCAGTGGAGCGGGACCTCGTTCGCCACTCCGGTGGTCGCCGGCATGGTCGCCGCCCACATGGTGGCGCACAAGGAAGCCGATCCTCGTGCCGCCCGGCGACAGCTCCTGCTGGCGAACAGCGGCCACGCGGAAGTACGCGGAGCCGTCGTGCCCGCGCTGCGCCCACCCACCTGGAGCCCGGTCCCCGTCGTCCAGCCGACTCCTCCGGCATGACGCTCTCCTGCACGATCTCGGCCGGAACCACCCATTCCGCGGCGTACGATGACTTGCCGTACACGAGGGGTGGGGCCGTGGACCGTGTTGCTGTCGGTGCGCTTGTCCAGTCCGCCGCCGACGGAGACGCGGCGGCCTGGAAAGCGCTGGTGGACGGGCTGAGCCCGCTGGTGTGGTCGGTCGTGCGCGCGCATCGGCTCTCCGACGCGGACGGGCACGAGGTGTATCAGACCGCCTGGTTCCGCTTCGCCCAGCACTTACGGCGGATCCGTGAACCGCAGAAGGCCGGGTCGTGGCTCGCGAGCACCGCGCGGCACGAGTGCCTCAAGGTCATCAGGACCACAAGCCGGCTCACCCCCACGGACGATCCACGACTGCTCGACCGGGTCAGCGACGACCGCACACCCGAGCAGACGGTCATCGACTCCGAGGAGGCGGCCGCCGAAGCGGAGCGCATCCGTCGGCTGTGGCAGGAGTTCGACGAACTGGGCGACCGCTGCAGGCAGTTGCTCCGCGTCCTGATGGCCTCGCCGCCGCCCAGCTACCAGGAGGTGTCCGCTTCACTGGGCATCGCAGTGGGCAGTATCGGGCCCCTGCGCCAGCGTTGCCTGCGTCGCCTGCGAGCGCGCCTTGCCGCACGGGGGGTTCTGTGAACGACGACGACGTTTTCGACGACGGCGGACGCGGCGGCGACGGTTTCGACCACGAGGCTTCGGAGGCTTTGGAGGACGACGTTCTCGAAGAGGCACTGCGCCAGGCCGCGGCCATCCTGGACCCGGTGCCCGCCGAGCTGCGGCGCACTGCCGTCGAGGCCTACGCCCTGAACTCGCTGCACGACGTGGACGCCCAACTCGCCCAGCTGACCTTCGACTCCCTCGTCGACGCCGTCCCGGTCCGGGGGCCGGACGTGCCCAGGATGCTGACCTTCAGCACCGTCGCCCTCACCGTCGACGTCGAGGTGACGGCCCAAGGGATGATGGGGCAGGTACTGCCACCGCGGCCGGCACGCATCGAAATCCTGGGCGGTCCGCAGTCGGCCTCGGCCACGACGGTCACAGCCGACGAGATGGGTCGCTTCACCTGCGACCTGTCCCTCACCGGTCCCTTCGCACTGCGGCTGCGGAGCGGCGAGGAGGTCGTCCTGACGGAGTGGTTACGTCTGTGACCTGACGAACCGGCCGGGCGAGCGGGGCGGCAGGGAACGAGAGCCGGAGGTGGAGACGGGGGCGGGGGCGGAGCCCGCGGGGGACCCCGGCGGGCGGCCCGTGGACGAGGAGTCCGCGTTGAGGATCCAGCCGAGCTCGCGCAGGAGCCGGCGGGCTTCGCTGCGCACCTGCAGTGGTACGTCGCCGCGTTCGGAGATCAGCTGGGCGTAGATCGGTGCTTCATGCACGAGTGACGCTTCCCCTCGGGTCCGGTGCCTCGCCCCAACGGTAGGGCCGCGCCGTCGCCGCGACTGCCATCCTCCCGGTTCGGACAGAACCGGAAGCGACACGACCATGGAGGGGCACCGAGGCCACTCCAGATGTCAAACAGAGTCAGCCGCAGTCAGCCGCGTAGCCGTGGGTGCGCGGTGACAGCGCGAGCGCAGCCCCCGGAAGAACGCGAGCCGCAGGGACGGCAGTTCAGCCGGTGGTTCAGTCGGTGGTTCAGCCACTGCGCACATGGGCCAGCAGCTCCCGGACATGGTGTGTCGCGGGGTGGTCGGGCCCGATATGGCGTTCGCTGTCGGCCAGGGTGCGCCGGAAGGACTCCGCGCTCCGCTCCTCGTTTCCCGCCCTGTCGTGGGCGTGGGCGAGATTGCCCCGGGAGAGCAGGGTTTCGGGATGGCCGGGTCCCAGGACCCGCTCACGATCGGCCAGGGTCCGCTCGTGCAGGGGGATGGCACGGGCCAGGTTCCCTGTCTGCTCGAGGGCGCGGGCGAGATTGTCACGGCACAGCAAGGTGCGTGGGTCGTCGGGGCCGAAGGCGCGCTCACGACCGGCCAGAGCGTGCTCGTAGAGCGGGATGGCGCGGGCCGGGTCGCCGGCCGCCTCGTAGCCGCCCGCGAGGTTGTTGTGAACGGTGAGGGTGTCTGGGTGGTCGGGCCCGAGAAGGCGTTCGCTGTCGGCCAGGGTCCGCTCGAACAGCGATACGGCACGATCGAGGTGTCCCGCCTGTTGACAGGCACCCCCCAGGTTGCTGCGGGAGCGCAGGGTGTCGGGATGGTCGGGCCCGAGGTCACGTTCGCGACCGGTCATCTGCCGTTCCAGCAACGACACCAGGTCGTGCCCTGACCGTAGTTCCACCACCGGCCGGTCCCCGCCCTCCCGAGGTACGGGCAGTCCCTCCACCGACCGGTCCTCCGCGGCCCGCTGTAACTCCCTGCGAAGCGCGCGCATCGTCTCGGCACATCGCGCGCACGGCATTCCGGACATGGCTTCCCCCGCCCAGTCATCTGCCTGGCCACAGGGTACGCGCGGCCTGCGCGACGGGATGCCGGACGGGATGCGTGACCGGATACGTGACGTGAAAAGGCGTGCCGGACCGAAAGCCCTATTCCGCCTTCGCGTACTTCTGGGCCATGCCTCCCTCGAAGTCGTACAGCACCACCGGTTCGTCACCCACGACCCAGGCGTCATGGCCGGGCGGGACCACGAAGACATCGCCGGCTCCGACCTCGGTCTCGCCGCCCTCGTCCATACGGATGCGCATCCGTCCCTGGACGATGTAGCCGTTGTGATGGATCTGGCAGCTCTCGGTCCCCGCGATCGGAGCCACGGACTCGGACCAGCGCCAACCGGGCTCGAAGGTTCCCACGGCGAAGTCGAGTCCGGTGAGGTGCACTGCTTCGAGGTGGCCCCGGGGGAAATCGCGCCGCTCATCCGGTTTTTCGACCGTCTTGACCTCGATCATGACGGCTCCTTCCACTCTGGCTGTGGCCGACACTGTCGCGGGCCCAGTGGTCGCCGCCCCACGACGGTCACGACGCCACGGCCGACATCGGCCGGCCGGCCGACACCGGTCGGCAGGGTCCCGCCATTCCATCGTCTGCCTGTCCATCTGGGGCCGCCATTTGGGGGAGGGGCCCGGAATGCGACGGGCACAGTCAGTTCTCGGTGACGTGTGCCGTGAGCAGGCGCAGGAGCTGCTTGGCCATGGCGTCCTGTTCAGGGGTCAGGCCCATGGCATCGCCGATGGCGAGGGGAACGGTGCGGGCCCGCTCCCGAAGCCGCGCTCCGGCGTCCGTGAGGCGGATGGCCACGGAGCGTTCGTCCTCCGCGCGTCGTTCGCGGTGCAGCAGGCCGCCCGCCTCCAGGCGCTTGAGGAGGGGCGAGAGGGTGCTGGACTCCAACTGGAGCGCCGTGCCCAGGTCGCGCACGGAGATCGAGTCCTGTTCCCACAGCACGAGCATGACGAGGTACTGCGGGTAGGTGAGCCCGAGTTCCTCCAGCAGCGGGCGGTAGCGCGCGGTGACCGCCCGTGAGGCGGCGTAGAGGGCGAAGCACAGCTGGTCGTCCAGAAGCAGCGATCCCTCCTGGCTCGGTTCTCTCTCGGCTGTGCTCACGGAAGTGCTCCCTGGTGCGGCGCGTGCATCGCGGTCTCCACCCTATCGTTCAAGTCCCCCCGATTGTATCGGGTACGAATTAGTTGTGCACGACTTAATACTGCGCTACCTTCATGGCATGCCGCCGCTCCGCAGCGCAGGCCGCTGGTGGAGGCTGCGCGCGGCATCCGATCGGAGGAGATCGACATGACCGAGAACTCCAGCCCCCGCCCCGTCCTGGAACCCGCTGCCGAGGCCTTCGCCGAGGCGACCGCGAAGCCGCCCTACCTCTTCGACCTCGGTCCGGCAGAGGGCCGCAAGGTCGTCGACGAGGTGCAGTCGGACGAGATCGCGAAGCCCGCCGTCGACGAGGAGTGGATCACCGTGTCGGGTGGCCCGACCGGCCAGGTCCGCGCACGCATCGTCCGCCCCGCGGGAGCTGAGGGCGTCCTCCCGGTGATCGTGTACCTCCACGGCGCCGGCTGGGTCTTCGGCAACGCCCATACCCACGACCGCCTCGTACGCGAACTGGCCGTCGGAACCGGCGCCGCGGTCGTCTTCCCCGAGTACGACCTGTCGCCCGAGGCCCGCTACCCCGTCGCCATCGAGCAGAACTACACCGTCGCTCAGTGGGTCGTCACCGACGGCGCCGACCACCACCTCGACGCCACCCGCATCGCGGTGGCCGGCGACTCCGTCGGCGGCAACATGACCGCCGCCCTGACCCTGATGGCCAAGGACCGCGGTGACGTCCCCCTCACCGCCCAGGTCCTCTTCTACCCGGTCACCGACGCCGCCTTCGACACCGGCTCCTACCACCAGTTCGCCGAGGGATACTTCCTGCGCCGCGATGCCATGCGGTGGTTCTGGGACCAGTACACGACCGACGCGGCGCAGCGCGCGGAGATCACCGCGTCCCCGCTGCGCGCCACCGCCGAGCAGCTCGCCGGACTGCCCCCGGCCCTGGTCATCACCGCCGAGGCGGACGTCCTGCGCGACGAGGGCGAGGCCTACGCGAACAAGCTCCGGGAGGCCGGTGTCCCGGTCACCGCGGTTCGCTACCAGGGCATCATCCACGACTTCGTGATGCTCAACGCCCTCGCCGACACCCACGCCGCCCGCGCCGCCATCAGTCAGGCCGTCGTGACTCTGCGCACGGCCTTCGGCGCCGCCTGACACCGCTCAACTGCCGCGTCCCGGCCTCTCGTTCCCGCTCTCCGGGCTCTGTGACGGCGACTCACCCGGATGGTGCAGGACCCGGGATAGGCGCGGGGGAGAGGAGATGTGAGGATGAAGCCATGAGCAATGTGTACTTCGACATCACCATCAACGGCGAGCCCGCGGGTCGGATCGTCTTCAAGCTGTACGACGACGTGGTCCCCAAGACCGCGCGGAACTTCCGTGAGCTGGCCACGGGCGAGCACGGTTTCGGTTACGAGGGCTCCGGATTCCACCGGGTGATCCCTGACTTCATGCTCCAGGGCGGCGACTTCACCCGGGGCGACGGCACCGGCGGCAAGAGCATCTACGGCGAGAAGTTCGCCGACGAGAACTTCCAGCTGAAGCACACCAAGCCGGGCCTGCTGTCCATGGCCAACGCCGGGCCGAACACCAACGGCTCGCAGTTCTTCATCACGACGATCGTCACGGACTGGCTGGACGGCAAGCACGTCGTCTTCGGCGAGGTCGTCGAGGGCCTGGACGTCGTCAAGGCCGTCGAGGCCCAGGGCTCGCGCTCGGGCGCCACCAAGGCCCCGATCGTGATCGCGAAGTCCGGCGTCCTCGCGGAG